>CAZXAF010000287.1:0-2080 GCA_964638905.1 uncultured Dehalococcoidia bacterium | reverse complement strand
ACGTGCCCCTGCCCGGCGGCGAGGCGGCCATCAAGCGGCCCTATCGCATGGCGGTGAGCTATCTTCTCAGCGCGTTCGGCGAGGAGGCCCTGGGGCTGCCCCTGAATCTGTGGGAGCAGATCGGAGCGACGGAGCTGGCCCTGGTGCGTCGCATGATGGCGACAGAGGTGAACTGCCCCCTTACCTCCAGTTGCGGCCGCCTGTTCGATGCCGTGTCGGCCCTGTTGGGCGTGCGGGGCGTGGTCAACTATGAGGGGCAGGCGGCCATCGAGCTGGAGATGCTGGCCGCCGAGGGGGTGGATGAGGTCTACGACTGGAGCCGACCTTCAAGCTATCCTATAATTATTGATCCGGCACCTGTGCTGCGGGGAGTGGTATCCGACCTGAGACGAGGCGTGGATCGAGCCGTGATCTCGGCCAAGTTCCACAACACCATCGCCGCCATCATTGTCGGCGTGAGCCGGGTTGCCAGAGAAAGGACAGGCATCAACCGAGTGGCCCTTAGCGGCGGCGTATTCCAGAATATGTACCTTCTCGGCCGCACCCTGGACGGGCTGGAGAGTCAGGGCTTCGAGGCCCTCATCCATCACCAGGTGCCCACAAACGACGGCGGCATCGCCCTGGGCCAGGCGGTGATCGCCAACGCTCGCCTGTCGCGGAGGAAGGAGCGCTAGCCATGTGCCTGGCCATACCAGCGCGCGTTATCCAGATCGACGAGGGCCTAGGCCTGGTGGAGCTAGGGGGAGTGGTGCGCGAAGCGAGCTTCATGCTCCTGCCCGATGCCCAGGTGGGCGACTATGTCCTCCTCCACGCTGGCTATGCCCTCCAGAAACTGGACGAGGCGGAGGCCGAGGAGACCATCCGTCTATTGGCCGAGCTGGCCGAGGCCGGGAGGGCGGAGGCATAATTATGGTGCGCTACGTGCGCGAGTTCCACGACGTCGCCGCCGCCCGCGGGCTGGCAGCGACGATCGAGCGCATCACCAGCCGCCCGGTGAACCTGATGGAGGTGTGCGGCACCCACACCGTGGCCATCTTCCGCCACGGCATCCGCCAGCTCCTGCCGCCGCCGTTGAGCCTGCTTTCGGGGCCCGGCTGCCCCGTCTGCGTCACCACCAACGCCGATATCGACAAGGCCATCGCCCTGGCCGAGCAGCCGGGGGTAACCCTGGCCACCTTCGGCGACATGATGAAGGTGCCGGGGAGCTACCAGAGCCTTCAGCAGGCCAAGGCCGATGGCAGCGACGTGCGCATCGTCTATTCCTGTCGCGACGCCGTGTGCATGGCCCGCGATAATCCCCGGCGGCCCGTTGTCTTCCTGGCGGTGGGGTTCGAGACCACCGTTCCCACCATCGCCGCCTCCCTGCTGGAGGCCGAAGGGCTGGGCCTCAAGAACTTTTACGTGCTCTCGGTGCACAAGCTGATCCCGCCGGCCATGCGCGCTCTGCTGGAGGCAGGAGAGGTGCGCATCGACGGCTTCATCTGCCCCGGCCACGTGAGCGTGGTCATCGGCTCGCAGCCCTACCAGTTCATCCCTCTGGAGTACGATGTTCCCTGCGTGATCACCGGCTTCGAGCCGCTGGACGTCCTTCAGGGCATCGACATGCTGGTGCGCCAGATCGCCGAGGGTCGGGCGGAGGTGGAGATCCAGTATCGGCGAGGAGTGCGGCCGGAGGGTAACCCCCTGGCGCGTGAGCTGGTATCGCGGGTGTTCGAGACCAGCGACGCCGGCTGGCGGGGCCTGGGCTGCATACCGGACAGCGGGCTGAAGCTGCGGCCGGAGTACAAGCGCTTCGACGCGGAGGAGGCATTTGCTATCAGCCCTCCGCCCACGAAGGAGCACGCCGGCTGCCTGTGCGGCGATATCCTGCGGGGGGTCAAGACACCGCCGGAGTGTCCCTTGTTCGCTGGTGTCTGCACCCCCGAGAGCCCGGTAGGCCCCTGCATGGTCTCCAGCGAGGGCACCTGCGCCGGCTGGTATCAGTACGGGTCGCGTTAAGGCAAGATATGGCGAAGAAAACGACGGCAGAGAGCAGCAAGATCCTCCTGTCTCACGGCAGCGGCGGCCGCCTCAGCCATGA
>CAZXAF010000286.1:0-2081 GCA_964638905.1 uncultured Dehalococcoidia bacterium | reverse complement strand
CTGGAGAAGGCCGGCGCCCGCTACATCCAGGTGGACGAGCCGGCGGCCTCCACTCGGCCTGAGGAGATGGCGCTTGTCTCCCAGGGCCTGGCGGTGGTTACCGAAGGGCTCAAGGCGAAGACCATCACCCATGTGTGCTACGGCGACTTCGCCAGGGTTTTCGACCAGATTGTCCATCTGCCCGTAGACCAGCTCGACATCGAGGCGGCCAACAGCGACTACGATCTGCTGGAGCTGTTTCGCCGTCATCCCTTCGACAAGGAGGTGGCTCTGGGCGTTGTGGACGTGCACAACCACAGAGTGGAGACGGTACAGGAGGTCAAAGAAGGCATCCGCAGAGGCCTGGAGGTGCTGCCGCCCGAACGGCTGTACATCGACCCCGACTGCGGCCTCAAGACACGCACCTGGGAGGAGGCAGCGGCCAAGCTGAGGGTGCTGGTGCAGGCGGTGCGCGAGGTCAGGCGCGAGATGGGGCTTGAGAGCTAGGGTGGGGAGATGGCGAAGGGCAAGGACATGAAGAAAGAGGGCGACGAGCGCTCCACGGATAGCGAGGATGACCCCCTAGCCCTCGACTACATCTTTCACCCCCGCTCGGTAGCGGTAGTTGGGGCCTCGCCGCAGCTCGGGTTTGCCGGCGTGGGCACCAGCTTCTTGCTCGCCATCCAGAGCATGGGCTTCGAGGGCGGTCTCTATCCGGTCAACCCCAAGCATCAGCAAATCCTGGGGCTCAAGTGCTATCCCAGCATCCTGGACATTCCCGGCCCCGTAGATCATGTTATCTTCAGCGTCCCCCTCAGGGCGGTTCTCGATGTTGTCGAGGACTGCGTGGCCAAGAAGGTGAGGTGCATGCAGTTCTTCACTGCCGGCTTCAGCGAGACGGGCGAGGAGGAAGGGGTGGAGCTGGAGCGGCAGGTGGTGCAGCGGGCTCGCCAGGCAGGCATCCGTGTCATCGGGCCCAACTGCATAGGGATATACTGCCCGTCGGGCAAGATCTCCTTCGGGCCTGGCTCGCCGAGAAAACCGGGGCCGGTGGCCTTTCTGTCCCAGAGCGGCGGCAATGCCGCTGACCTGCTGACAACGGCGTCGCCGCGGGGCATTCGCTTCAGCAAGATGATCAGCTACGGCAACGCCGCCGACTTGAACGAGAGCGAATTCCTGGAGTATCTGGCCGAGGACCCCGAGACGAAGATTATCAGCGCCTACATCGAGGGGGTGAGGGACGGCCGTCGCTTCTTTCGGGCCATGCGTAGGGCATCGGGCCGCAAGCCGGTCATCGTGCTCAAGGGTGGCCGCACAGAGTCCGGAAACCGCGCTGTCTTCTCTCATACCGCCAGTCTGGCGGGCTCGCTGGCGGTATTCAGGGCGCTCGTGCGACAGGTGGGCGCCGTGGAGGTGAACAACCTAGACGAACTGGTGGACATGCTGTCCGTCTTCTGCTTCTTTGAGCGGCCGCCGGCGGGCCGGCGGGTGGGCGTTGTGGGTGGTGGCGGCGGCTTCAGCGTCTATGCCGCCGACCAGGTGGATGAAGCAGGGCTGAAAGCACCCGCTCTCTCCCGCCGCGTCCAGGATGAGCTGCGTCGTTTCACCCCTGTGGCCGGTACCAGCGTGCGCAATCCTGTGGACACCATGGCCATTCTGGAGCCGGCCAAGCTAGCCGACACCCTGCGCATTGTGGCCTCCGACGAGGCGGTGGACGTGCTGCTGGCCCACGCCGGATTCGGTTGGGGCCCGGGGCGGGTCGCCTCGGCCATGGGCCTTGATGTGGACAAGTTGATAGAGGCGGTGATCGATGCCCTGGTGCGAGTGCGGGAGTCAGCGAAGAAGCCCATCGCTGTGGTGATGCACGCGCCTCCTCTGCGGGAGGCCACGGAATACTCGCTGGCCGTTCAGGAGCACTGCGCGCGACAGGGCTTTCCTCTTTTCCCCAATCTCTCGCGGGCGGCCAAGGCTATCGCCAAGATGGTCACCTGGCAGGAGATGCGGGAGGGCCTGGCTCGTTAGACGATCACAGATCGCCATCGGGCCTGGCTAGCGGCGGCGGAACTCCTTCTCCAGCAGGTCGGTGCTCATGTGGATCATCG
>CAZXAF010000285.1:0-2086 GCA_964638905.1 uncultured Dehalococcoidia bacterium | reverse complement strand
GGGCTGAGGGTGCCGTCGATATCCGTCGCCAGACCGAAGGGGCGCTGAGCGAGGATGGGCTTCAGGGGGGCAATGTCGTCGAGGCGAACGGTCATCACGGCTAGAAGGATAGCACACCCGTTGTTCGCTCCGCCTGTCTCCGGCGGCGCCGGTTGTGGGCATGTCCAACCTGTGTGCCAAGGAAGCGACCAGCCAGCCCAGCCTGTTCGGGCTGGCTAGACGTTCGGCTTGCTGGGCCGAGGGCAACGCGCCCTCTCAGTGCTGAGGAGTATCGGGATGAGGAATGCAGCAGATGAAGCGAAGGACCTCCGAGCCCGTGTTAACGAAGCAGTGCTCTTCATCGCCGGGCACGTAAACCGCGTCCTCGGGGGCCAGATCCCATTCCCTTTCGCTGCCGCGCAGCTTGCCCTGTCCGGAAAGTATGAACACCTCGTGCTCCCACCAGTGGTAGTGAAAGGGCGTGGAGGCGCCTGGCTGCACCTCGAACACCCTCATGGCGAAGTGAGGAGCGCCGTCCTGGTCGGAGATGACCAAATGGAGGGCTACCCCCGGGATCTCCGTGTTCGGGGAGACGTCTCGGTAGTTGCAGACCTTCATCTTGGAGCCGACTCCTTTCATAGCGACTGGTCGTGCTATCGATCCTAGCGGTGTGCCATCGAGTGTCAAGGGGCGGTGAGCGCATGTCCATTCACGAGGTCGCGTGTATAATGATGCAGATCAAGGACTGCAATCCGATCGCATAGGGGGAAGGAACCATTGCTTGACTACGTAGACGTAGGACCAAGACTGCTCAGCCAGTACGAGCCCATTGTTGGCGAGGAGACGCTGCAGGAGATAAGGGAGTTGGCAACCCCTCTTAGGGGCGCGCGTGTGGCTCATGTCAACGCCACAACCTACGGCGGCGGCGTCTCCGAGCTGCTGAGATCGCTGGTGCCCCTCTACCGTGGCCTGGGCATCCACTGCGACTGGAAGATCATCTCGGGCCGGCCGGACTTCTTCGCCGTCACCAAGTCCTTCCACAATGCTCTCCAGGGTTCGCCCTACGAGCTAACGCGGTCTGCCCAGGAGACTTACCTCATGTGGAACACCCGCAATGCACAGCTTCTCGAAGAGGAATACGACTTCATCGTGATCCATGATCCGCAGCCGGCCGCCATCCGTTACTTCAAGGGTCGAGCAGGCGCGAGGTGGATCTGGCGCTGCCACATCGATACCTCTGCGCCCAACGAAGCCGTCCTGAACTTCATGCTGCCCTTCCTTCTGGAATACGACGCTATCGTGTTTACCATGGACAGCTTTGTACCACCGCCGCTGAGGAATCAGAAGTTGGCCACCATTACCCCGGCCATCGATCCCATAAGCCCCAAGAACATGGCGCTCCCTGCTCCCCTTTGTGAGGAGATCCGCGCCTGGCGGGGCATCGATCCTCGTCGCCCTCTGGTGACCCAGGTCTCGCGGTTCGACCCCTGGAAGGATCCCATGGGCGTGATTGACGTCTACCGAATGGTGCGCAAGGAGGTGCCCGGACTGCAGCTAGCCCTGCTGAGCACCATCGCCCATGATGATCCAGAGGTCTGGGATATTTACAGGGTGCTTGTGGATGAGGTTAGGGGTGACGACGATATCCACCTTCTCACCAATCTCATCGGCGTGGGCGACATGGAGGTGAACATCTTCCAGCTTTGCTCCGATGTGGTCCTTCAAAGGTCCATCCGCGAAGGGTTCGGCCTGGTGGTCTCCGAGACGATCTGGAAGGGCACGCCGGTGGTGGCCAATCGCGCTGGCGGCATCCCCCTCCAGATGGGCGACGGGGTGGGAGGTTTCCTGGTGGACAGCACCGAGGAGTGCGCCGAGCGAACCCTATATCTACTTCGCCATCGCCAGGAGGCAAGGAAGCTGGGGCTAGCCGGCCGGGAGAGAGTACGGCAGCGGTTCCTCATCACCCGCCTGCTCGCCGACGAGCTGCGTCTGTTGTCCAGCCTGGCGCTGCGCGCAACTTAAGATCCCGCGCCAGCGGGGGGCGACCCTTCGCTGCGCTCAGGGTGACAGCCAGCGGCACCGTCATTCTGAGCGTAGCGAAGAATCT
>CAZXAF010000284.1:0-2087 GCA_964638905.1 uncultured Dehalococcoidia bacterium | reverse complement strand
TGTCAAGCTTCTGGAGGAGGCCGCGGGTGACGGCGATGGCCGCATGGTCGGGGTCACGGCCGGTGGCGAAGGCGTTCGGAGAGCCGTCCTCGATCACGTAGACCTTGGGCATCGGCAGGCCAGCGCCGATGCACAGGTTCTCCACCATGCGGAACAGATCCGGCTCCTCTTCCTTGGTCACCTGGCGTGCCTGAGAGATGGCCAGTGCCACCTGCGACGAGCTGTAGTACATCACCGCGGCGATGATCAGGAAGGGGATGATGAGCAGAGGGGCGAAGGGGTACGGCAGCCCTAAGACGATTCCCATGGCGATCGATACGCCAGCCAGCAGCGCCACGAAGACGAACAGCAGCAGGAATGTGTTCCTGCGGTTGCTGCCGATGCGGTCATAGATGAGGATGGGCTGTTTGGTCTCAGCCAAGGCAGCAGCTCTCTACGACTCAGGCGGCGAATCTGGAGGCTCGGGCGGCGCGGCGGGGCTGGCCGATGGCGGTGCGGCGGGCGCCGGCGGCGGTGCGAAGCTGACCTTCGGAACCTCTCGCGCTTCCTCCGGTGCCTCGAAGAACTCGAACTGCTTGAAGCCGAACATGTTGGCCACTATCACGCTGGGAAACGTCTGAATGCGGGTGTTGAAGTCCGTGACGTTCCGGTTGTAGAACTGGCGGGCGTAGGCAATCTTCTCCTCGATGTCCGAGAGCTCGTTCTGGAGGTCTAGGAAGTTCTGGTTCGCCTTGAGCTCGGGGTAGTTCTCCGCCACGGCGAACAGGGAACGCAGCGTCTGGGTAAGGAAGTTGTTGGCCTGCGCCGCCTCCGCCGCCGTTCCCGCCTGCTGTAGCATCGCCCGGGCGCGGGTCACGTTTTCGAAGGTCTGACGCTCGTGGGCCGCGTAGCCTCTGACCGTCTCGACCAGGTTGGGGATCAGGTCGGCGCGTCGCTTCAACTGCACGTCGATGCCCGACCAGGCCTCGCGTGACCGGACTCGCGAGCGCACGAGCCCGTTGTAGATGCCCATCAGCACGAGCGCGATGAGCACAATGATGCCAACGATGACTACGATAGCGATTACCGCTGCCATATGGTCCTCCCTCGATCGCCTGCCCGCAATCGGGCGGTTCCGGCCCCTGTCAGCGCCTCAATTTTAGCACGCGCCACGTCTGGCTGTCTTATCAACCAGCGGTGTAGGTCCTGATCGCCTGGTCGATGAAATCCGCGAAAAGAGGGCCGATTGTCCGGTTGGCCAGTTCGTTGGGGTGGGCATCGTACTCATCGGTTTGGTAGTCGGTCCGCAGCGTGTTGGTGGACGGGTCGGCCAGCAGATCGAAGAAGTCGAAGGTGAACACGTTCGGGTGGCCGTTCAGGTATTCACCCGACGCTAGCCAGTTGGCGAAGGCGCGCGCCCTTGCCGCGTCCTCAGGTTCGGTATATGCGGCTACCTGTGGCGGTGGGGTGACGACAATGAAGATCTTGTTGGGATACTGGTCTATCCGGTCGCGGATGGACAGGTAGTAGGACTTGTACTCGGCCAACTGGTCGTCGCTCTGAATTTCGCTGACCGGAAAGCAGGACTTGAATGCGATGACGTCGTACTGCATCAGGTGGCTGAAGGTGTTGTCAGGCGGGTCGTGAAGCGGCTGGGCGAAGATATCGGCGAACCCGTCAGGGTCGGTGTTGTCATCGGGGACATCGAAGTCGCGACCGGTCCAGGTGCCGTCGGCCAGGACCAGCCCATCGTCGTTGTAGCCGTGATCGTAGAACTCGTAGCCCAGGCCGGTGAGGCGCTGGCGTACGCCCCCCTGCTCGATGAGGCTTTCGCCGGTGGAGTGGTGCAGAAAGATGACGCGGCGGAAGTCGGCTCCAGGCGTGGCCGCAGCGGCAGTTGTCGGGGTTGCGGCGGCTGTCGCTTCCGGCGTAGGCACAGCGGCAGTCGTTGGGGTCGCGGCGGCCGTCGCTTCCGGCGTAGCCGCAGCGGCAGTCGTTGGGATCGCGGCGGCCGTCGCTTCTGGCGTGGCGGCGGCGGCAGTCGTTGGGGTTGCGGCGGCCGTCGCTTCCGGCGTGGCCGCAGCGGCAGTCGTTGGGGTCGCGGCGGC
>CAZXAF010000283.1:0-2089 GCA_964638905.1 uncultured Dehalococcoidia bacterium | reverse complement strand
CCGTTGGCCAGGTGCACCGCCCCGGGCTTGAGCATCGTATGGTCGCTGACGTAGGCGCCCATGATCGCCCGGCGCTCGACCTTGCCAAACAGGTTGGCCCAGGTGGGGTTGGGTTCGATGATCACTGGTGGGCCCTGGGCGTCGCTGTTGTCCACGAACACATTGACCTGGAAAGGCAGCGCCGGGTCTTTCTCCAGGGATGGCCGGAAGAAGGGAGCAGGAGAGGGTTCTTCCTTCTCCTGGAAAAGGCCGATGTTCTCCAGGGTGAACTCACGCAGTTCCTCCAGGTAGCGAGTCACGTCGGGGAAGTCCCGGTATTCGGTCAGGAGATCCTGGAAGGGACGGCCCAGGGCGACCTCGGCCGCCCGGCGTTCGAGGGCTCTTAGCTTCTGCATCGCTTCCTTCTGGAGGGCCCCCACTTGCTTCATGGTCTCCCCCACCTGCTTCGTGACCTCCACCTGCTTTTCCTCGATGCTCCGCCTGTCTGCCTCGGGCAGCGCCGCGAACTCTTCGGCAGTGATGGGGCGCTCTTCCACCAGAGGGATAAGGTTCACGCCCGTGGGCGAAGCCTGGATGAAGAAGCCGGCCGCTCTCGCCTCCGCCTCCAGGCGCTGCAGCAGCTCTCGATGGGCAGTCTGGCCCTCGTCTAGGAGGGCTTGGCGCTCCTTTTGGTACCCTTCGCTGCCCATGGCCCTGCCGATCTCGGCCTTGATAATGTTGAGCAGTTCCTGCAATTGGTCTCGCAAGACCTTGCCCCTGCCAGCCGGCAGACGCACGGCCAGGGGGCTGCCGGGGTCCGGCAGGTTGTAGACGTAGCACCAATCGTCGGGGTAGTAGCCATCCGTTCGCTTCCTGCGCCTCTCGACGGCTCTTTCCACGTAGGACTTGATGACCGAGGCCTTTCCTGTGCCGGTGAGGCCGGTGACGAAGATGTTGTAGCCCGGCCGGTCCACCGCCAGGCCGAACTCCAGGGAACTGATGGCCCTCTCCTGGCCGATGAAGTCCTGCAAGGGGGTCAGTTGGTCGGTGCATTCAAAGCCGAATTTGGCGGGATCACACTGCCAGCGCAGTTGCTCCACCGGGATGCGGTATCTGTCGGCATTGCTCATGAACTCCCCTCCGTGATACTGGCCCCTCTTGTCCCTAGACGAAAATTAAGCTTGGCGAGGGTGGGTTGTCAAGGACTGCTGTTCGTTCAGTGCCGCAGCGACGAGCACGGGGGCCAAGACGACCGCCGGGCAGAGCTCCGCGCTCGATCAGGGTGGTTGCTATTGCTCGTAGGCAAGATGAGCGTTATGGGTTGACAAAACGTGTACTACGAGTATACTAATAGCGCTTATGTAGAGACTTAGCAGGAAGAAAGGCCGTGCGCCATGAAAAGCCTGAGCATCGTTGGGGCTGCTCTGGTAGCTGTGGCGGTTATCGCCAGCCTCATGCTAACCACCTCGACCGGGTCTGGTTCTGGCACGACGGTTGTTGGCATCGATGCTGACCCCAGCGGCAACACAGCCACATCCCTGGGCACCATCGACCGCTGCATCGAGGTGAGCAGTGGTGAGACGTTTGACATCGACGTGTTTGTGGACGCTATCCCTGAGGACCAAGAGCTTGCTGGCTTCAACTACTATCTGCACTACGACGCGAGCAAGCTTCAAGTGAACATCTGCAACCACGACATGCTTCTGGCGTCCGAGCCGGGCAGCGACCTGTGGGTCGAATCGAGTTGCGATCCGGAGAACTTGCCGGACACGGACGGAGAGTTGACCGTGGCCGTCGCTGACTTGGGCGCGGGGGCCCATGAGCCGGGCGGCTCGCTGGGAGTGCTGGGCCGCTATGAGCTGGAGGCGGTTGGTTCCGGGCTCAGTGTTCTCACGCTATCGCCGCTGGGCGGAGGTATAGTGGCTGGTAGCTCGGGGGTGTTCATCCCCATCGATGAGCTCCACGACGGGGCGTGGACGCCTGCGTATGGCATCGTAGCCATCGATGAGCCCTGCCCGGGCCCGGACTGGACGCCCACACCTACGCCGACACCCACACCCACGCCGACGCCTACCCCTACACCCACGCCCACACCGACGCCTACGCCCAC
>CAZXAF010000282.1:0-2092 GCA_964638905.1 uncultured Dehalococcoidia bacterium | reverse complement strand
CACAGCGTCGGCGGGGAGCAGGGAAACCCGATTGGGCCGAAAGAAGCCGCCACCCGACCCGGCGCCATGATGACCATCGGCGGTACCTTCCGCTCGCTGCGACACTACAACTATCGCCTGTTCTACCTCGGCCAAATGATCTCCCTCACTGGAACCTGGATGCAGACCATCGGCCAGGCGTGGCTGGTGCTGGATATCACCCATTCGCCCTTGGCCCTGGGCACGGTGACAATGCTCCAGTTCCTGCCCGTCTCTCTTCTGGTCCTGGTCGGCGGCGTGCTGGCCGACAGAGTGCCGAAGCGCCGCCTGCTGGTTCTAACGCAAACGGTCGCCATGATACAGGCGTTCGTCCTGGCGTTCCTGATATGGAGCGGCCTTGTAGCCCTCTGGCACATCTACGCCCTGGCGGCGCTAATGGGCTTGACCAATGCCCTTGACAGCCCCACTCGCCAGGCATTCGTGGTGGAGATGGTGGGCGGCGACGACGTGACGAATGCGGTGGCGCTGAACTCCAGTCTGTTCAACAGCGCCCGCCTCATCGGGCCCGCACTGGGCGGCGTGATCATTGCGGTGATCGGGGTTGCCGAAATCTTCTTCATCAATGGGATCAGCTTCCTTGCTGTAATCGTCGGGCTGCTATTGATGAGGCCGGGCGCCTTATATCCAGCGCAGCGAAGCGCAAGCGGCCGCGTCCTGGAGCAATTTTCCGAAGGGGTACATTACGCGCTGCGAACCCCTTCCATCCTGTTCATACTGATCCTGACGGCGGCCATAGGAACCTTCGGGTACAACTTCACGGTGGTCTTGCCGCTGCTGGCGCGAAACGTCCTTCACGTCGGGTCCATCGGCTTCGGTGCGATGACTTCGGCCATGGGCCTCGGTTCGCTCGTGGCAGCGCTCGCCCTGGCCAGCCTCGGAGGGCCCTCCCGACGGACGCTCATCATCGGCGCGATGGCCTTCGCCATCCTCCTGGCTGCGGTTGCCGCCTCGCCGTGGTACGCCTTGACGCTCGTCTTGTTGCTGGCCTTGGGGGCGGCCGGCATTGCCTTCACGGCGACAGCGAACAGCAGCCTTCAGGTCAGCGCTCCAGGCCACCTTAGGGGCCGCGTCATGGCCCTGTACGTGTTGCTCTTCCTGGGGAGCACCCCCATCGGGGGCGAACTCACCGGCTTTATGGCAGAGCACATTGGCACACGGCTCACCGTCGGCATCGAAGCCGGCATCTGCGCCCTCGGCATCGTAGCCGCGCTCGCCTACCTGCGCGCTCAAGGGGCGGGTGGCCAAGCCGATGCTTTAGCTCAGGTGCGTGGCACGGCAAGCGAAGACGCGACTTGGGAGAGAATACCGTAACGGGACGCAGGATCGCTTTGTCTGCCGGGCCAGCGGCTGCCGCGGGAGTGATAAACTGGACGTGGGAAAAGCTACGTGACGCAGACATTGACTTCCCGAACGAGCCAGACGACCGGAGGGACCGGTGCGGGCGCCTCTATGAGCTGCGCATAGAGGAGGAATGGACAGGCTACGGAACATGCGATGCTTGCCTGCACAATTGCATAGCGAACCTCGGCGAGCGGCCGTTTCAAGGGTATGGATGAGCATCTCTGATCGCGATCCCGGGGGGATCGATTGTGCTTGTCCAGACGGATGTTGCCGGGAGGATGCAGATTCCTGTTTCCTAGCTTCGCCTGCTCAACTCGCGCTAGCGGCGATAGGCGCTGATCGCTGACGCGAGCTAGGCCAGTCCGTGGCGGATGGTAGAAGCACCGGTTTGGTCTCCCCAGGGCCGCTGTGTTCCTCTTCTTTCAGGCCCAGTACTCGAGCGATCTTCACCGCTTTTTGATGGCGGCGGCCGCTGCCTTCATATCCCTTTCACAGGCAGAGAGTAGCCTTGGGTACAGAAAGAGAAGAGCTGTGACCGCGTACGAGAGCGGGTGGCTCTCTGGAGAGGAAAGTAACATGACTACCAAAGCAGAACGCCCAAAGGTTTGGGGGATGGGCGGGTTACCCATCGGTCGTGTGGCTGGGATCGACATCGTAGTGCACTGGAGCTGGTTGGTGATATTCGGCCTCTTGACCTGGTCCCTGGCGGAAG
>CAZXAF010000281.1:0-2093 GCA_964638905.1 uncultured Dehalococcoidia bacterium | reverse complement strand
CAAGGTGCACGGGGTTGCTGTGGGAATAGAGGGGTCGCTCCGACAGGCGGATCTGGTAGAAGTTGTGCCCGCCGCGGATGCGGGAGCGATAGTCCTGCATGCCGAAGACCTGCAGCCCGCCGCGAGCGAAGGCCTGGCATAGGCCCGCTCCGCTCGATTCCACCCCCTGGCCGGCGTCGCCCCCGATCAGGATGCTCATGTCGTTCACCACTGTGCCTGCCACATCACCCCTCCTTCCTTGCCTGCTCTTGGATCCAGTAGAAAGACATCTTATGGTCTTGGTCCGTCGTTTACAAGTGCTCTCCGACTATGACTTTGGCCAGGCGGCTTAACCTCGGCCCTTCGATGATCTTGACGGTACGCTTCGTTCTGTTAATATTTTACTTAAAGGTAAAGTATTTTGGCCACACAATTTGCGCTCTTGTTGCTTATGGGCCTCGCTTTTTGGCCGGTGCTGTGCTATAACTCGCGGCGTACGGGATTATCCCTGGCTAATCCGTTGGCCTGACGGGGCCCAGGCTTTGTGAGCCCAGGAGCGAAACAGCTAGGAAAGGAGGTCTCGACCATGGCCTACGAGGCGAAGGACTACGGCCGTCTGATAGGGATGCAGGGCTTCAGCGAGACACTGCTGAGGAATCACTTCACCCTCTACCAGGGCTACGTCACCAATACCAACAAGCTGCTTGACCTTCTCGGCCAGATGGCCAAGGAGGGGAAGATCGGCACGCCCGAATACGCCGAGCTGAAGCGGAGGATGGGCTTCGAGTGGGATGGCATGCGGCTGCACGAGTACTACTTCGAAAACCTGGGCGGCAAGGGAGACCTTGGCCAGTCGGCCAAGCTGCGCGATAAGCTCGCCCAGGACTTCGGCAGCTACGAAGCCTGGGAGGCCGACTTCAAGGGCACCGGCGCCATGCGGGGCATCGGCTGGACCATACTCTACCAGGACAACGTGACCGGAAGGCTGATCAACCAGTGGATCAACGAGCACGAGACCGGCCACCTGGCGGGCTGTCGGCCCATCCTGGTCATGGATGTCTTCGAGCATGCCTTCATGATCGACTACGGCCTCAAGCGGGCCGATTACATCGAGGCCTTCTTCAAGAACATCAACCGAGAGGCTGTGGAAAGCCGCCTGGCGTAGGACTTGCGGCAGGCGGACTCGGAGGCTACGTCAGAAGCCTTACGGTCGCTTGTCTCCGGCAGGCTCGAAAGGGGCATGCTATGGCAGAGACCACGATCACCCCTCTGGATAACGGCCCTTATCTGGTAAAGGGCCCCGCGAAGGTCGTTGACGCCAGCGGCAACGAGTTCCCGGTACAGGGCAAGACCATCGCCCTCTGCCGTTGCGGCAACTCCGGCACCAAGCCCTTCTGCGATGGGACTCATGTCAAGATCGGGTTCAAGTCCAGAGTCAGGGCCGCAGGCTAGGCCCGCCAGCTGTGGAGGGCCGGCTTCCTGGGTTGCATGTCTCGGCTTCGTTGCTATGGTGAGGAGGTGGTGCTATCGTCAGGTAGTGTGCGCCGTCGAGCGGTGGTATCTTGATGGCGTACTAAAGAACGATCAGAGGAGGTGCCGAAATGCCCGAGTTTCTGAATCCCTTCCCCGGCATGGTGCCCGCTCGCAAGCTCACGCTCGATGAGCTGGTCCGGGCCATCCGCCTGGACCTGGCCGCCGAGCACGAGGCGGTTCATCTCTACATGGCCCACGCCGATGCCACCGATCACCCTCTGGCCAAGAAGGTCCTCATTGACATCGCCAACGAGGAGCGGGTCCACGCCGGCGAGTTCGCCCGCCTGATCAGCATCCTGACGAAGGATGAGGACAAGTTCCTGGCGGAGGGCGCTGAAGAAGTGGACGAGATGGCCGGGGGTTGAGGCCAGCCGCCAGGCCGGCATCATCGCCCGCATTCGTCGGACTCTAGAAGGCCATCTCCGGCTTCCAGACCTGCCATACCTTGCCGACCAGGGCCGGCCCCGGCTTGAGGGTCACCCCGCCCGGCTTCCAGCCGGAGGGCGTGGCCTCTCCCGTGGCTCGCACGTGCTGGAAGGCCTGTACCTGGCGGATAAGCTCAGCCACGTTGCGCCCCACCG
>CAZXAF010000280.1:0-2099 GCA_964638905.1 uncultured Dehalococcoidia bacterium | reverse complement strand
CGCCGGTGCAGTTCTGGGCCGGCTGGCAGTTCTACGTGGGCACCTGGAAGACGGCAAAGCACCTCACCGCCGATATGAATACCCTCATCGCCGTGGGCACCAGCGCCGCCTACGGCTACAGCATCGCCGTCACCTTCGGGCCGGGGCTGTTCGAGGCGGCGGCCATCGAGACCAGCGTCTACTTCGAGACGTCTGCCCTGATCATCGCCCTCATCCTGCTCGGCCGCTGGCTGGAGGCGCGGGCGAAGGGTCGGACGTCGGCGGCCATCAAGCGCCTCATGGGCCTGCGGGCCAGGACGGCGCGGGTCGTCCGCGACGGCCAGGAGGTGGACATACCCATCGAGCAGGTGGCCTCCGGCGACATCGTGATCGTCCGGCCGGGGGAGAAGGTCCCCGTCGATGGCCTCGTACTCGAGGGCCGCTCGGCGGTGGACGAATCGATGATCAGCGGCGAGAGCATGCCGGTGGAGAAGGGCCCCGGCGACGAGGTCATCGGCGCCACCATGAACAAGGTGGGCTCCTTCCGCTTTCGGGCGACCAAAGTCGGCGAGGAGACCGTCCTCGCCCAGATCATCCGCCTGGTGGAGGAGGCTCAGGGCTCCAAGGCGCCGATCCAGCGCCTGGCCGACGTGGTCGCCTCCTACTTCGTGCCGGCGGTCATGGCCGTGGCGGCCGGCACCTTCGTCGTCTGGCTGATCGTTGGGCCGTCGCCTGTGCTGACCTATGCCCTCCTGAACGCCGTAGCCGTGCTGATCATCGCCTGCCCCTGCGCCCTCGGCCTCGCTACCCCCACGGCGATCATGGTGAGCACCGGCAAGGGGGCAGAGAGCGGCGTCCTCATCCGCGGCGGCGAGGCCCTGGAGACCGCCCATCGTGTGCAGGTGGCGGTCATGGACAAGACGGGCACGATCACCGAGGGCCGGCCGCGGGTGACCGATGTGCTGACCGCCGACGGCCAGCCGGAGGAGGTGCTCCGTCTGGCGGCCAGCGCCGAACGAGGCTCGGAGCACCCTCTGGGAGAGGCGATCGTGGCCGCCGCTCAGGAGCGTGGCCTGGCCCTGGCCGACGCCAAGGACTTCGTCGCCATACCGGGCCTGGGCGTTCAGGCCCAGGTGGAAGGACGCCAGGTTCTCCTGGGCAACCTGAGCTTGATGGAGCAGCGGGCCGTCAGCTTGAACGGCCTGGAGGCGACGGCCGAGGAGCTGCTGGCCCAGGGCAAGACAGCGATGTTCGTGGCCGCCGACGGCCGGGTGCTCGGCGTCATCGCCGTGGCCGATACGGTCAAGGAAGGCGCCCAGGAGGCCATCGCCAGCCTCAAGGCGATGGGCATCGAGGTGATCATGCTCACCGGCGACCATCGCCGCACGGCTGAGGCCATCGCCCGCCAGGTGGACGTTGACCGCGTGCTGGCGGAGGTCCTGCCCGAGGACAAGGCCAACCAGGTGCGGGCGCTCCAGGGCGAGCGCAAGGTGGTGGCCATGGTCGGCGACGGCATTAACGACGCGCCCGCTCTCGCCCAGGCCGACGTGGGCATCGCCATCGGCACGGGCACCGACGTGGCCATGGAGGCCGCCGACATCACCCTCATCCGCGGCGACCTGCGCGGCGTAGCCACGGCCATTGCCCTCAGCAAGAAGACCATACAGATCATCCGGCAGAACCTGTTCTGGGCCTTCTTCTACAACGTGGCCCTCATTCCCATTGCGGCAGGTATTTTGTATCCTTTGTTCTCGAGGACGGGCGTGCCGGGCGGCCTGGAGCCCTTCTTCGGCGAGTTCGGCTTCCTGAACCCGATCCTGGCGGCGGCGGCCATGGCCTTTAGCTCGCTATCGGTGATGACCAATTCCCTCCGCCTGCGCCGGTTCAAGGAGGCAGCTTGAACCTGACTGGTGAGGAGGCTACGGTGGGTATGTCCCCGGAAACGAGCCAGGGGCAGGATTGGAAGCCGACCAGAGCGGCGCGGCATCGCTATGACCTGCAGGATGTCATCTTAGAGTTAGTGCCTGAGAGCTGGAGGCGCATCCTCTGGTCGAAAGTAGAGGGTGGTCGCGTCTTGGAGGTAGGCGTGGGAACAGGGATGAACATGGCCTACTATCCGC
>CAZXAF010000279.1:0-2105 GCA_964638905.1 uncultured Dehalococcoidia bacterium | reverse complement strand
CCGCCGAGGCGTACGACTTCATCTACAGGACGAACCGCCTCATCCCTGTGTGGCCTAACGCCGTGGCTGGAGGACGAGTGGCCGGCCTGAACATGGCCGGACGGCGCACCAGGTACGAGGGCAGCACGGGGATGAACGCGCTGAACTGCTTCGGGCTACCGACGGTCGCCGCCGGGATCACCGACTCCAAGGATGACCCGGCGTGCGAAGTTCTCGCCGCCTCCGACGGCAACGGCACATACCGAAAGATCGTGCTGAAGAACAACCGCATCGTGGGCATGGTCTTCGTCGGCGACATCGAGAGGTCGGGCATCGTCTTCGGCCTGATGAAGGACAGAGTGAACGTGCGTAGCTTCAAAGAGGCGCTGCTGTCTGCCGACTTCGGCCTGGGGGCCCTTCCCGAAGACCTGCGACGCAAGAGGCTGTCCCTGGCGAGCGGCCAGAGCAACGGCGCCAGAGCAAACGGGGGGTGACGATATGGATCACTGGAAGCCGATCAACAACCCATACGACGACGACAAGGTGATCGCCGCCTGTGCCCTCTTCGGGATGATGGGCACGTCCGGCAGGAGGTTCTCGGGCGGAGACGTCATCAAGGCCATCTCCAACATGCACGAGCGGGGCAACGGCCTGGGCGGCGGCTTCGCTGTCTACGGGCTCTACCCCCAGTACGCCGAGCACTACGCCTTCCACATCATGTATCTGGACGAGGGTGCGCGGCAAGAGGCCGAGTCGCTGCTTCAGGACGGCTTCGAAGTCAGCCTGGCCGAACCCGTTCCCACTCGCAAGACACGAGAGATCCAGAACCCGCCGCTGATGTGGCGATACTTCCTGAAAGTGCACAGCCAGAACGGGCAGAAGCTATCCCAAGACGACTACGTGCTGGAGAAGGTGATGCAGATCAACACCGGCGTCCGCGGCGCCTACGTCTTCTCCAGCGGCAAGGACATGGCCGTCTTCAAAGGCGTCGGCTACCCGGAGGACATCGCCGAATACTTCCGCCTGGAGGAATACGAGGGGTATCTGTGGACAGCCCACAGCCGCTTCCCCACCAATACGCCCGGCTGGTGGGGCGGCGCCCATCCGTTCAACGTCCTGGACTGCACAGTCATCCACAACGGCGAGATCTCTTCCTACGGCATAAACCGCCGCTATCTGGAGATGTTCGGATACCAGTGCACCATGCAGACGGACACGGAGGTCATTGCCTACGCCGTGGATCTCCTGATGCGAAGACACGGCCTTCCCATCGAGGTTGTGGCCGATATCCTCGCCGCGCCCTTGTGGAGCGAGATCGAGCGCGAGGATGAAGAGAAGACCGTCTTCCACACTACGCTGCGGCAGGTCTACGGCAGCCTCCTGCTGAACGGGCCGTTCAGCGTGATCATCGCCCACCACGGCGAGATGATCGGCCTCACCGACAGGATCCGCCTGCGACCGCTCACTGCCGCCACCAGGGGAGACGTGCTCTTCCTGTCGTCAGAGGAGTCCGCCATCCGTCTGGTCTGTCCGCATCTGGACAGGGCCTGGATCCCGATGGGCGGGGAGCCGATCGTGGGCAGTCTGGATAGGCCGCTCGGCAAGAGGGAGCCGGCGGCGATAGCGGTGCCGATGCCGGCGCCGATAGCGCTGGTGGCGACCTAATCGGGCGGAGATGGTCAGACCAATGAAGACCTACTTGCCTCCCAGGTTCGTCATCGATAGGGATGCAGAGCGCTGCATCGCCTGCCAGGTATGCGTCAGGCAGTGCAGCTTCGGCGCTCATGCCTACGATGGGGAAGAGGACGAGGTCCGCAGCCTCGAGGAGAACTGTGTCGGCTGCCACCGCTGCGCCGTCTTCTGCCCGACGCAGGCCCTGAACATCCGCCTGAACCCTCTGTCCTACCCACCGAACGCAAACTGGCGCTCGGAGACGATCGAGGACATCATAAGGCAATCGGAGGGCGGCGGCGTCCTTCTCACCGGCATGGGCAACGACAAGCCATATCCCATCTACTGGGACCATCTCATCCTCAACGCCAGCCAGGTGACCAATCCCTCCATCGACCCTCTGCGCGAGCCGATGGAGCTGAGGACCTTCCTGGGCCGAAGGCCGGACAGGGTGG
>CAZXAF010000278.1:0-2107 GCA_964638905.1 uncultured Dehalococcoidia bacterium | reverse complement strand
CACACTTTTCTTGCCAAAAGGAGGTGGCCGAGTGACCTACGTCATCTGTGAGCCCTGCATCGATGTCATGGACAAGGCCTGCGTGGAGGTCTGCCCCGTAGACTGCATCCACTTCGAGGAGGGCAAGGACCGCACGCTGTACATCGACCCCGCCGAGTGCATCGACTGCGGCGCCTGCGAGCCCGCTTGCCCGGTGTCCGCTATCTTCGCCGAGGACGACGTGCCCGACAACTGGAAAGCGTACACGGAGGTCAACGCCAACTGGTTCAAGGACAAGGACGCCGCCAGGGCGAAGATCAACGCCCTTAAGCCGGCGTAGTAACCCGAGGAGATCCCGCCAGGCCGTCCGAGGGGACAATCTCCCCTCGGGCGGCCTTCTGTTCTGTGCGCTCGCCGCCGGGCCCGATCATTCGGGCGAATCGCTGTCCTCTCCCAGCGGGAGCTGTTCCCAGCCACCCTCCAGGGGGAGGGCCAGCTTGTCCCCGAAGCGGCCCACGATCTTGTCGAGGTCGTCGTACTTTCTGCTCGCGTTGTGGAGGTGACCACCCAGGACCCTGAACTCGTCCTGGATGCGGCCGAAGTCTCCCTGCAACCGCTCGACGTGCTCCACCATCTCCTGCGCCCGCGCCTCCACCTGCATGCCCTTCAGCCCGCGGACGATCACCTGCAGGTAGGGGTAGAAGCTGTTGGGCGAGACGGGCATCACTCCCTTTTGCATCGCGTACTCGTAGATGCTGCCGCCGGCCGCGCTGAATTCGTCCTTGACAATGGTCTCGTAGTAAACGTTCTCCGCCGGGATGTACATCAGGGCGAAGTTGAAGGTGCCCTCATCGGGCCGGATGTACTTGGCGACGGCGTCGATGTGCCCCTTGACCGCCCTGACGAACTCCCGTCGCAGCTTCGTCCGCTCCTCCTCTGAGGTAGCAGCCAGCATGCGATTGAAGCTCTCCATGGGGAATTTGGCGTCCACCGGCACTGTGCCCGCCCCCAGGCGAATGATGGCGTCTACGGCCTCGCCGCTCCGAAAGTAGTGCTGAACGGTGTAGTGGGCCTGGGGCAAGATCTGGGCCAGGAGCTGCTCCAGCAGGGTCTCGCTGAAGCCGCCTCGCAGTTTTGGCGGCTTAAGGAGGTCCTGTAGCGAAGAGATGTCCTTACCTACCTCCAGCATCTGATCGGCCTTGCTCCGAACGCCCTGGAGTTGCGCTCCGATCTCCTGCATTGTGGTGCTGCTGGCGGCAAGGCTCTTGTTCAGCCGATTGTCCATCCCTTCGATGCGCTGCTGCAGGGCCTGTTGGACGCTGCTGACGCTCTGCGCCAGCTCGTTGCGCTGGGCCGAAAGCTGGCTCTCCAGGATGCGGCGGCTCTCCCTGCTCTCCCACAGCACGAACACTACCGCCGCGACCGCCACCACCAGCAGAACGACGATGAGCACCTCCATCGCTCCCTCCTCCTCGCGATCACTGAATCCGTATCGGCTGCGCGTACTCGGGCGTACCCGGTTCGCCGGGGAGCCTTATCTCGATGGGCTCACCCCGCAGCGCCTCCACGAAGTACTGCGGGTGCTCGGTGTGGATGGGGATGAGGATTTCCGGCCCGATCTCCTTGACCACGCTCACCAGGTCCGAGCCCGGCGCGTGCCCCGACGCGTGCAGAGTCGGGTGCGAGACTGCAAAGGAACCGTCCTCGCGCCGGAAGGGCAGGCCCAGCCCTGTCATGCCGAAGTGCTCCAGCCAGTTGCGCAGCCGGTCCATGTCGATCATCTGCTCCTCTGAATATGCCTCGCTGGAGGAGTAGATGTACTTGCCGCCCCTGGCGTTCATGTCGATCAGGTTGTCCACGTCCCAGAAGCTGAAGCAAAGGATCAGCCGGTCGAGGTCAGCGGCGGCCTCCTGGGGTGTGATCTTCTTGTCCCGATGGGTCTTCCAGACTCGCTCCTCCCAGGCGTCGCGCTTGGCCTTCAGGTCGTAGAAGATGCGGATGCAGGGGCTTTCCGTGAGCGGCGGAACCTCCGGCGACGCCAGGTGCATGGCATCGAGCAGGTAGGCGTCCTTGGCCAGGATGACCAGAAGCCGGCCGGTCTCTTCAGCGATCTGGTGGAAGGTGAGCA
>CAZXAF010000277.1:0-2156 GCA_964638905.1 uncultured Dehalococcoidia bacterium | reverse complement strand
ACGCCATGGAGGTCTGGGGAGGAGCCACCTTCGACGTCCCCCACCGCTTCCTGGGCGAGGACCCCTGGGAGCGACCGCGACTCCTCAAGAAGCTCCTGCCCAATACCCAGCTCATGATGCTCCTACGGGGGCAGAACCTCGTTGGCTATCGCAACTACCCCGACGACGTGGCCAGAGCCTTCGTCCATGAGGCGGCTGAGGCCGGAATCGACATCTTCAGGGTGTTCGATGCCGTCAACGATGAGCGCAACCACGAGACGGCCTACAAAGCTATCAAAGAGGCCGGCAAGCACATCCAGGGAGCGATCTGCTACTCACTGACCCAGCCCCGACTGGGTGGACCCGTCTACAACATCGACTACTATGTCAACAAGGCGCTCATCCTTCAGGACATGGGTGCTGACTCCATCTGCATCAAGGATCAAGCTGGGCTCATATCGCCCTACGATGCCTATGACCTGGTCAAGGCGCTCAAGGAGCGGCTGCGGGTGCCCGTTCAGCTTCACACTCACTACACCAGCGGACAGGCCTGCATGGCCCACCTGAAAGCCATCGAGGCCGGGGTCGATGCCGTGGACACCGCCCTCGCTCCCTTTGGCCACCGCACATCCCACCCGGCGATCGAACCACTGGTGGTGACTCTCTACGGAACAGAGAGGGATACCGGGCTCGATGTCGATCAACTGATCAAGTGCGATCAAATGCTGGAGAAAATCGCCCCCAAGTACAGGGATTTCCTCGACACCTCCAGGATGGCAATTATCGATCTCGAGGTCCTGTCCCACCAGATCCCCGGTGGCATGACCTCCAACTTCATCGCCCAGTTGAAGGCTGCCGATGCCCTTGATAGGCTGCACGAATGCCACCAGGAGACGATAAGGGTGCGCGAGGACCTCGGTTCTCCGCCGCTGGTTACCCCTACCAGCCAGATCGTGGGCGTCCAGGCCGTCCAGAACGTCCTCGCCGGGCGCTACAAGATGATCACCAAAGAGGTCAAGGACTACTGCTGGGGCCTCTACGGCAAGTCTCCCCTCCCGATCAACCCCAGGGTGCAGAAGATGGTCCTCAAGGGCTACGAGCGGGGCGAAAAACCGACCACCGCGCGCGCCGCCGACATGCTTGAACCGGAGCTGAAGAAGGCTAAGGAGGAGACCAAGGGCGTCGCCAAGAACACCAAGGATGTCCTCATCTATGCCCTCTATCCCACTACCGGCATGAGGTTCCTGAGGCTAAAGTACGGCCTAGACAAGGAGATCCCTGACGACTGGAAGCCGCCCAAGGCGCCGAGGACCCTAGAGGAAGCGAAAGAGGAAGAAGAACTCATCGAGTTGGCCAAGGCGGGCAAACTGGTGGAGAAGCGGGAAGTGGCGGCGCCTCCCAAAGGCCCTGGTACCCGCACGTTTAACGTGTTCGTGGGCGACGAATACTACCAGGTAGAGGTTGACCCGGTCGGAGACTCGGCGGCGATGTTCATGGCCTCCCCCGCTGCTGGAACCGCCAGGCCCGCCGCCGCATCATCAGCGAAGAGGAAGAAGGCCCCACCGCCAGCCGAGGCAGCGGAGGCCCCTCCCGGAGAGGCGACGATCGTGGCGCCCATGCCGGGAATGATCATCCGCTATGAGGTGAACGTTGGGGACAAGGTCAAGGCTGGCGATATAGTTGTCATCTTCGAAGCTATGAAGATGCAGAACAACATCCCCAGCCCCATCGATGGAACGGTCAAAGCGATAAACTTCAACGCCGGCGATTCCGTGCCCAAAGACGGGGTCATGGCCATAATCAGTCCCTAGAGCAGCACGCCGGTGGAACGCGCTTATTCTGAAAGGGGGAAGGGAGCTAGTAACCTTGGCTAAGAATCTGACCTACAAGATCCTCGAAGAACACCTGGTTTCCGGGAAGCTGGAGCCGGGAAACGAGATAGGTATCCGAATTGATGAGACGCTCACCCAAGACGCTACCGGCACCATGGCCTACCTTCAGTTCGAGGCCATGGGCATCCCGCGGGTGCGCACCAAGCTCTCGGTGAGCTATGTCGACCACAATATGCTCCAGACAGGCTTTGAGAACGCCGATGACCACCGCTTCCTCCAGGGCATCGCCGCCAAGTATGGAATCTACTTCTCCCGCCCGGGCAACGGCATCTGCCACCAGGTGCA
>CAZXAF010000276.1:0-2160 GCA_964638905.1 uncultured Dehalococcoidia bacterium | reverse complement strand
CGGCGTCCAGCTTGCCGTAGTTGGGGGTGTAGAGGGTGACGATCTTGCCCGCCTCTCCCAGCTTGCGCTGGCGCAGGACGATGGCTTCCGTCTTATAGAGGCGCGGTGTCGTCATGCAGCGGCCCCCGCCAGGCTCAGCTCATCTCCTGCCGACCCTCCAGCGCGCGGGTGAGGGTGAGGTCGTCGGCGTACTCCAGGTCGGCGCCGCTGGGCAGGCCACGCGCCAGGCGCGTCACCCGCACCCCCAGAGGGCGCAGCAGACGGTCGAGGTACATGGCGGTGGCCTCCCCCTCCAGGTTGGGGTTGGTGGCCAGGATCACCTCCTGAACCGAGCCACCCTTCAGGCGCTCCAAGAGCTCCTCCACCTTCAGGTGCTCTGGCCCCACGCCGTCCATGGGCGAGATCACGCCGTGGAGGACGTGATAGAGCCCTCTGTAGCTGCGGGTTCGCTCCAGAGCGAGAATGTCCAGGGGCTCCTCCACCACGCAGACGAGGGAGGGATCCCGCTCCGAGTTGGCGCAGATGAGGCAGGGATCGCGGTCGGTCACGTTCTGGCAAACGGAACAGAAGGTGATCTTCTCCTTCACCTCCAGGATGGCCTCGGCCAGAGCCTTGGCATCCTCTTCGGGAGCGCGCAGGAGATAGTAGGTGAGGCGCTGGGCGCTCTTGGGGCCGATGCCCGGGAGCTTGTGGAACTCCTCGATGAGCCTCACCACCGGCGCGGCGGCCGAAGGGGTGACGTCCATGACGGGTTAGGTTAGGCCAGGCACATCCAGGCCGCCGGTCACAGAGCCCAGCCGCTCGGCCTGCATGGCGCGCACCTTCTCCAGGGCCTCGTTGAGGGCAGCGACGATCAGGTCCTCCAGCATCTCTACGTCGTCGGGATCGACCGCCTCGGGATCGATTTTGATCGAGCACACCTTGGGCTGGCCGCTGATCACCACGCTGATCGCACCGCCGCCGGCGCTGGCTTCCACCGTGGACTCCTCGATCTCCTGCTGGAGCTTAGAGATCTCGGCCTGCATCCGCTGGAGCCGGCGAAACATATTAGGATTGATCCCGCGACTCTCCACTGGAACCTCCCTTTCCACCTACAACTGGCCGTGCTCCCATCTGACGGGCCGCCTGCACGAGATGCCCGCCGCGCATCGCCGGCTTTCCCTCTGCCCGCTGGCGCTCGCAGACCGTGCACTCCAAGGTGATTGACTGACCCAGAAGGCGGGATGCCGCCTCTTCCACAACGCGGCGGCTGGCCGGCGCCTCGGTCTTCTCTCGGTGGAAGGCGAAGTGCTTGTAGAATGCCAGCACGAGAACGCCATTCTCCAACGACTGCACCTCGCAGGTCCCGTTGAGATAGGCGGCCACTCGATGATCCACCTGTTTGCAGGCCAGGCGAATACGCTGGAGAACGTCGTCGGCTGGCTTCGTTGTCGCTGCCGTGGGAGTGGCCTCCGTCTCCTCGCTCTCGCTCTCGCCTGGCGGCTCGGCAGTCTTCGGCGGCCCGCTCTCGCCCGCGCCTTGTGACTCAGGAGTCTTCGGCGGCTGCGGCGGCGGGGCCGCCCGCTCCTCCTTCTCTTCGAGACGCGTCCGCAGGCTGGATGGCTGTTTCGGCGCCGGCTGACGACCCGAAGGGAAAGGCGGCCGCCCGACGGGCTCCGCCTCCGCCGCTGCTGCTTGAGTAACAGCGGCCGGCCCAAGCACATGCTCGGCCAGAGCCAGCTCCAAGGGTAGCGACGACTGAGGATCGTCGCGGAAGTCGGCCTGCCCGAAGCCGCGCAGCGCTCGCAGGATGTCCTCGCTGGCAGCGGCAGCCGAGAGGGAGCGCATCTCCTCCACTTCCTCCGCCGCCAGGTCCAGGGTGTCCTCGGCTCCTGCCTTCACTACCAGCAAGAACCGCAGATAGTTCACTACCTCTCGCTGGAACTGGCGCATGTCCACGCCGTCGTCCCGCACGACAGCGACGAGCTTCAGTCCAGCCGACAGGTCTTTCTCCAGGAGGTGGCGCACCAGCTGGCGAGCGCGGGCATCGGCGGTCAGGCCCAACGAATCGCGCACCTGCTCCAGGCTGGGCGACGAGCCGTAGTAGTTGCTGAGCTGCTCTACCAGGTTGATGGCGTCGCGCAGGCTGCCGCTGGCGCTGCGAGCGATCTCCTGGAGGGC
>CAZXAF010000275.1:0-2172 GCA_964638905.1 uncultured Dehalococcoidia bacterium | reverse complement strand
TTGCCAGACGGTGCTCTGGTCGACCGGCTGCGTCGCCGGCGTGTACAGCTGGCGCACCCGCACGGCGTTGCGGCGACTGTGCTTGGCCAGATCGCGGGAGAAGGCGGCAAGGCGCTCCTGGCCCCAGGTGAGGTACTGACGCCAGATGTCCTGCCCGCCCACGTTCACCCGGTTGGTGGCGAAGCTGGCCCACTCCAGGGCGGCATAGGCGGCGGCTCCAGTGGCCACCAACTCCTCCAGCTGGGGTGGGATGGTGGAGGTGGTGGCGTCCAGGGTGTGCATCTTGCCGTAGTAGACATTGACCGATTCGTCGCCGGGGGGCGTGTCGTCCACCAGGAGGGTGAGAGTGCCCGCCCACAGGGAGAAGGGGACGTAGCTGGGGGGATACTTGTCTACCGGGTACTCCACCGCTTCCACAGCCACTAGGTCGCTGAGGCTGGCCAGGGAGATATCGCGGCTGCCTTCGCTGGTGTTCAGGGCGACCTTGGCCTCCAGGGGAATGGCCAGGCTCAGCTCCCGCACCCCTCGCTCGATGTGACGGTCCAGCTCATCGTCGGTCCAGCGCTGGTTGCCCGCGTCCTCATCGTGCAGGTCGCGCCGGACTCGCGTTCTCATTTCCGATAGGTTCACGGCTTCCCTCCCTCTGGCTAGGCCTGCCCCAGCATGGCCCTCACTGAGGCGATGAGGACCTCTGACTCGCTCAGGTAAGCGTTTATGAACTCTTCCAGCTCAGTGCGCTGAGCCTCTGAGAGGGCAACTGACAACTGGCCGTCCACCGATCGCCAGACAACGCCCGTGTGCAGGTGGTTGGCTAGCTGGCGGATCGTGTCCTGGCGCTG
Organism: uncultured Dehalococcoidia bacterium; assembly: GCA_964638905.1. GTDB lineage: Bacteria > Chloroflexota > Dehalococcoidia > SM23-28-2 > SM23-28-2 > SM23-28-2. The sequence goes on along the minus strand of CAZXAF010000275.1, from coordinate 1,333 downwards.
GGCCAGGCCGCTGAGCATGTTCACTGCCGTTTCCAGATTCTTCTCGCTCAGGCCCATGGCTTCTCCTCCGTTAGACCGCTTCCAGGGTCATGTAGCTTCCCGACTTGATGACCCGATAGAGCGTGCTGCCGAACTTCAGGTAGAGGTTGCTCTTGTCGGTTGGCGGATCGCCGCCGCCGACCAACCGCAGGTAGGGCGTACTGGGACCCGCCTCGATAAGGTACTTGTTGCCAGTGACCGCCGTCTGGTCGGCTATCTTCAAGCCGATGGCGTTGTGGGTGCCGGAAGCGTAGTATCCCTGGTCGTCGATCTCCATGCCGTACGCGGTTTCGGGATAGGTAGAGAAAAGGAGCAGGGGGCTTCGGAGTTTTGCCCCGCAAAGGGTGGGAGCGCTCCCGCTGTACGCCGAAAGTCCGGTTCTAACCCAGACACCGTAGAGGTTCTGAATCGTCCCCGAGCTGTTGCCCACGGCCGTGAAGTACAGGCCGGCCATCAGGAGGGCGGTAGCTCCGGGGTAAACGATGCCGGTAGCCATCCCCTGCATGGCGTAGATGTTCCCGGTGCCTCCGATCATCCTGACCGTCGGGTTGCACCCCAGTACTGTGATGTTCCCGCTCCGCTCCATGGGAGGGGCTACCCTCACGCCGACGTCCGTTTGGGGGGCAGCTCCCACCCCCAGGCGGGTCCCGATGCGGACCTCGTCGCTGAGGGTGATGTGCGGGCTGGCCGTCGACAGGGTGACGCGGTCGTTGCCGCCCGAGTCGCGGATGACGTTCTGGTTCAGCCGCAGGATGTCGATGAGTGCTTCCCCCTGCGATGGGACAAAGCCGGTGTGGCCGGATAGGTCGTAGTCAAGGTTGGACAGAGCGGAGTGGTCGTCCGCGCCGCCGCCTTCTTGTTCGCCCAATAGCTTCAGTCGGCCCATGTGTTTCTCCTAGCTCAACGAGGCGTAGACGGAGACGGAGAGGCTGGTTGCGGTGGCGGAGACAACCTTCAGAAAGACGGTGGCTCCCCTCGCTTCCGCCTCCAGGCTGGGGATGGGATTGGCAGCCAGTTCCCCCTGGCTGAAGCTGCGTTCGGCGCCGCGGAAGTACTTGCTGGCGGTGGCGTCCCACACCAGGAGTTGCACCTTGAGGGCGGTCAGATCGATGGACCCGCTGGTGTCCACATCGAAGCGGACATTGCGGTAGCCGGTGCAGCCCACACCCTCGCCGGCGCTGGTGGGATCGGACGGGTCGGCCGCCGTCAGGCCGCTGCGATGGAGGACGGGTGTCGTCCCCTCGTAGACCGGCCCTTTGGGCACACCCTGGGAATCGATGCGAACGTTGGCCAC
>CAZXAF010000274.1:0-2212 GCA_964638905.1 uncultured Dehalococcoidia bacterium | reverse complement strand
ATGGACAAGCGGCGCTCGTGCGCGCATAATTCACAATTGTCGCTGCCGAACGCAGACAGGGCGGCTTAGCTATCGGACGCTTGTGAGCCGGCCTGGGAGGGGGGTACCCATGCTAAGATTCCACCGCGGTCCACATCGCCAGCCTCCTGGCTCGCCTGAGCAGGACAGCTCTGGCGCCGCGGACCCGCTGGTGAAGCAACGCTATCGCGTGGCCGTGGTGGACGCCCAGGGCTGCGAGCGCTGCGGCCAAGCCATCGCCAGTCAAGACTGGCACCCCCAGTTGGGCCAACTGGCAGAGGACGACTTCTGCATCGTTATCCTCAGCGAGCCGCTGTCCGGCTCCCTCGGCCCCATCGCCGCTGGCGTAGCCGTCTGTGTGCCGGGCGAGGCGCTCCACGGCGGCCTTCGCCTGCGCGAGACAGCCACCGCCTATAAGGTGAGGGAGGGTGAAAGCCGAACGCCAGACAGTGGGCAAACGCTCACCCTCTCGACGAGCGCCATCATCGCTCTGGCCGAGGGCCAGCTTCTGGCGAACCCGCCCCTGGAGATCGGCCCCGCCGACATCTTTGCACCCGGTAAGGCGGCACCACGCCTTGACCTCCTGGCGCAAGCCCTGTTGGCCCAGCGAGCAGCCCAGCCCTACCTTCACGCCCTGGCCGTCGCCCTGGCTGCGCCCGCCGAAGCCGCCCCTGACGCTCGCTTGGCGGACCTGCTGCCGGCCCTCGGCCAAGCCCTGGCGGAGGCTCGGGATAAGCTGTCGAGCTTTCAGGACCTCCTGGCCGACATGCCCCGAATGGCCAGCGCCTTGGAAAGCCTCGCCTCCCTGAGCGAAGCCACGACCACAGCAACCTTCGCCGAGACCGCTGGCCGCCTGTATTTCAACCCCAGCGACCTGGCCGAAGACATCTACCTCTGCCGCGTCTTGGTCGAGAATCCCGATGAGGCCAGCAAAGTGGCGCGCATGCGGCGCTTCCTCATCGAGGCGGTGGTGCCAGAGAGCGAGCCTGAACTGGCTGTCGATCGCACCCTCGCCTTGGAGGAGCTTTCCTTCGCCACCCTGGTGGCCGAGTCAAACCGCTGGGCCGCCACGCGGGCCGCCTTCGAGCGATTCCGCCAGCGCTATCAGCGCGCCTACCTGAAGCACCACCACCAATACTGTGAGGCACTTCTGACCCTACACGCCCAGCTCCTGGATCTTGTCCCCCACGCTCAGGCCCTGCGCCGCTTGAACACCCTTAGAGAGCTGGGGCCGCCCCTGGGTGAGGAAGCTCTCGCCGAGTACGAAGACATTCCTCGGCGCGTCGCCGCCTGCACACTGTCCCCGTCTCTGGCGCGAGAGCTGAGAGAGGCTCCCCGCTGCCCGGTCTGTGGCATCTCCATGAACGACGAACCGCCCTGGGAGGACGTCCAGCGGCTGAAACGTCGCCTGGAGAGGGCTCTCAACAAGCAGTTGCAGCGCCTGTCCTCCAAGGCGGTGGGCCAGATCCTGGCCGCCAGCGGCGAAGCGCGGGCGGAGCACTTTCTTCAGCTTGTGCAGGCCAGCCAGGCCCGCTCCCTGGCCGACGTCCTCGACGATGAACTCCTGGGCTTCCTCCGTCGTCTCCTGGTAGAGGCGCACGTGAAGTCTCTCCTCGCCCCTGTCTTGGCCAGGTTGCAGGAGCCAATCCCCGACCTGAGCGAGGAGGCGGTGGAGGGCATAGCCGAGGAAGTGGCGCGCGTTATCCACGATGCCTTCAGCACCAGCCAGGAGGCTCTCCCCAGGGAAGAGTGGCCCCAACTGACCCCCGGCACCAGCGAGCCTTCGACTGCATGACCGGCCCCTTTCCCGCTGTTCGCCTGGTAGTGGGCCTGGGCAACCCCGGCCAGGCCTACGCGGCCCATCGTCACAACGTGGGCTTCTGGTGCGTCAGGCGACTGGCCAGCGACTGGGGCATTCGCTTCAAGAGCAGCCGCCTGGCCAGGATAGGCGAGGGGCAGGCGGACGGTCAGCCCCTGGTGCTCGCCAAGCCCCGAACCTTCGTCAACCGCAGCGGCGATGCGGCGGCCAGCCTCCTCCAGCGCTACAAGCTGTCGCCGCAGCAGATGCTGGTCATCTGCGACGACCTCGAGCTGCCGGTGGGAAGCATCCGTCTGCGGCCGCGCGGCGGCGACGGCGGCCACAACGGCCTGCGCGACATCATCTACGCCATCGACAGCGAGGACTTCCCCCGCC
>CAZXAF010000273.1:0-2215 GCA_964638905.1 uncultured Dehalococcoidia bacterium | reverse complement strand
GCACATGTCCGTCCCGCCGCTCACCGAACCCAGCAGCAAGTCCTCCTTCACCTTGTCGTAGACCCACCCGAACCCTTCCGGCGTAAGCGGCGCGCCCGTAGAGCCCACCGCCCGCAGGCTGCTCAGATTGAACTCTTGGCCAGGCTCAATGCCGTCCTTCATGCACGCCAGGATATAGGGAGCGCTGGTGCCGAAATAGGTCATCCCCGTCTCTTCAGCAAACTGCCACAGGGCCCGCATATCGGGATGGCCGGGACTCCCGTCATACAGCAAGATCGTCATGTCCAGCAGCAGCCCGCTTATCAGGAAGTTCCACATCATCCAGCCGGTGGTGGTGAACCAGAAGAACCGGTCCTCGGCGGTCAGGTCCAGGTGCAGAGAGAGCGCCTTCAGGTGCTCCAGAAGGATCCCGCCGTGCCCCTGAACGATAGCCTTGGGGACTCCCGTGGTGCCCGACGAGTAGAGCACCCACAGCGGATGCTCGAAGGGCACTGGCTCGAAGAGCAGCTCCCCCGTTTCGCCGAACAGATCACCCCACAGCGTCACGTTGCCCAGGTCTGCCGTCGCTGGATGGTCATCGAGATAGGGGACCAAGACGGTGGCCTCCAACGTAGGAAGGTGGTGCTGTATCTCGGCGACGGCGGCCAGCCTTTCGTAGGGCTTGCCGTTGTAGTGGTAGCCGTCCACCGCGAACAGCACCTTGGGCTCGATCTGCTGGAAGCGGTCCACCACGCTACGGATGCCGAACTCCGGCGAGCAACTGGACCACACCGCGCCGATGCTGGCGGCGGCCAGAAAGGCGACCAGGGTCTGGGGGATGTTGGGCATGCAGGCCACCACCCGATCGCCGCGCCGAACACCGAGCCGCCTGAGTCCCGCGGCCACCGATGCAACCTGCGAATACAGACCGGCATAGGTCAGCGAGCTGAGCGGCTTAAACTCCGACTTGAACACTACAGCGGGGTGATCGTCTCGGCGCCGCAGGGCGTGCTCGGCGTAGTTCAGCTCGGCGCCCGCAAACCAGTGTGCCCCAGGCATGCGGCGCTCGGGCAAGACCTGCGTGTAGGGCCGGTGAGCCTTCACCCCAAAGAAATCCCAGATAGAGGCCCAGAAGGCCTCCAGGTCGGTCACCGACCACGTCCACAGATCTTCGTAGGAACCGAAGTCGAGCCCTTTTTCTTCCTTAAGCCAGCGCAGGTACCGGCTGATATTGGCCTGCGCCTTCTGCTCCTCCGAGGGCTGCCAGAGAAGGGTCCCCTCCGAAATTGGCTCAGTCGGCACCTCGCGCTCCATAATAATTCCCCCTTCAGACATGCGTCGGGCGAAACCGAGTTCCCGCCTCGATTAGGGCTGCCGCCGACAAGGGCCTCCAGCCAGTTCGAGACATCGAGTTAGGGGTAACAATCAGGCCAGTCCTCCTACAGAAGGGTCATCTCCTCAAGATCGGGCGGCACGATGATCTTGGCGTCCGTCAGGGCCTGCACATCCTCCGCCGTCCAGCCGGGGGCCACTTCCCGCAGCACCAGCCCTTCGGGGGTCACGTCCAGGACGGCGACGTCGGTGATGATCCGATGCACGCACCGCGGCGCGGTAAGCGGCTGCGTGCACTCCTTGACGATCTTGGGATCGCCCTCCTTGGTGGTGAACGTGGTCAGGGCGATGACCTTCTTGGCACAGAAGGCCAGGTCCTGCCCTCCGCCCAGGCTCCCGATCTGCTTGCCGGGGATGATGTAGTTGGCCAGGTCACCCTTCTCCGATACCTGCACCACCCCCAGGACGGTGATATCCACGTGGCCGCCGCGGATGATGCACAGGCTCTCGGCGTGATCCATGATGGCCATCCCCGGCTTGCTAGATATGGGCTGCGCGCCGGCGTTGATCAGGGTATCGTCGGCCTCGTCGGGGTTGTCGATGATCGGCCCGAAGCCGATCACCCCGTTCTCCGAGTGGAATATCACCTCCCGCTCCGGCGGCACGAAGTTGCTGCAGTAGGTAGGTATTCCCACCCCCAGGTTGATTATCATCCCGTCCTGAAATTCTTTAGCCGCCCGCAGGGCCATGACCTGCTCATCCAGCTTCTCGCCAGGCATAGTCTTGCCTCCCTCTGTTCCTTACATCGCCTCGTCCCAGGGCCTGGGCTCCTTGGGCCGCACCACCACTCGCTGCACGTACACCCCCGGGGTCACGACGCACTCCGGGTCCAGCTCGCCCAGCT
>CAZXAF010000272.1:0-2217 GCA_964638905.1 uncultured Dehalococcoidia bacterium | reverse complement strand
GCTGAGAAAGGAGGTTGCCGCAGATGAAGGTCAAATGGTTGGGACACGCTTGCTTTCTCCTCACCTCCCAGAGTGGGATCAGGATCATAACCGACCCCTATACCCCCGGCGCCTTCGGATTGGGCTACGATCCCCTTACAGAGACGGCCGACATCGTCACAGTGAGCCATGACCACGCCGACCACAACAACGTAGCGGCCGTGAAAGGGAATCCTCAGGTCGTGAAGGGGGCCGGCAGCCACGATGCCAAGGGCATCCGGTTCAAGGGCGTGGCCACCGCCCACGACGAGTCGTCGGGCAAGGAGCGCGGTTCGAACACGATCTTCTGCTTCACCCTGGACGGCATCGACGTCTGCCACCTGGGCGACCTCGGCCACGACCTGACGGACAAAGCAGCGGCGGAGATCGGCGCTGTGGATGTGCTGCTCATCCCGGTGGGCGGCAACTTCACCATAGACGCCACCGTCGCCGGCAACGTCTGCCAGAAACTCGCGCCGAAGGTGATCATCCCCATGCACTTCAAAAACGAGAGGTGTCCAAACTTCCCCGTCGCCGGAGTGGATGACTTCACCCGAGGGCGCCAGCAGGTGAAGAAAGTCGCCAGCAGCGAGATAGAGATCAGGAAAGAGCAACTCCCCGCCGGCACGGAGACCATAATCCTGAAACCAGCGCTCTAGGCGAGGACCTTGGTGGCCTCCGCCAGGTCCATGCGATTGGCGTGCCAGATAGAGGGTATTGTCGATACCAGGGTAGCCACAATGATCACAGCGACGATCAGGGCGTAGGTCACTGTGCGCATGTGGAACCACATGGTAAAGAACTCGGAACTCCAGGTCTGGATCAGGTAAGACGCCGCGATCGTCCCCAGGGCGAGCCCGGGCAGGATGGCCAGCAGGCTGAATGTCAGCCCTTCCGCCGCTAGCATCAGAGCGACCAGCGGCGCGCCTGCTCCCAGCGTGCGCATGGTGGCCGTCTCCCGCTCCCGCTCCAGCACGTTCACCGTCATCGTGTTGAAGACGATGGCGCCCGCCATTATCATGCAGAACGCCACGATGAAGGCGGCCATGACGTTGAACAGAGCCATCATCTCCATCCAGTCACTCCTGATCTCTTCCTTGATCTGCGCCCCTTGAACACCCGTCAAGCTATAGAGGGCCGCCTGGACACCGGCGTTCGCGGAGGGAGAGGTCGTTTCCAGCCAGACGGTATTGAAACCGCCGGGCAGCCCGAGGTCGTCCTTAGTGGCCAGGGATACGTAGCCCAGCCCGCCGGCGAACTCCTTGCTGACGCCGCTCACCGCCAGCGATGTGGTCCCAGCCTCTGTTGCTAGGTCGACGCTATCGCCGACGCCGACATCCAGCTTGTCGGCGACGCCCTGGGTCAGGATGATCCCTCCGCCGCCGAGCGCTTCCTCCGCCGCCTTCCCCCCACCAAGGTCGAATCCGTGCAGCCGCGTGTCCTCCGGCACGGCCACCAGTTCCAGGTTCGTCCGCTTCGAACCCGTCGAAAGCTCGGCGGGCGTCAGGTAGACGGACTCGGCCCGGCGGACACCCTCCAGGCCGTCGATCTCGGCCAACGTCTGGTCATCCTGCGGGCTCCAGAAGGTCGCCGCCACATCCCACCTGTCCGTCTTCTCGAACTGGAAGGCCATGATGAAGTCCATGCTATCGAAGGAGGAAAGGCCCACGACCAGCAAGACCGCCGCCAGGGCGATGGCACCCACCGTGTACAGGCTGCGTATCGGGCTGCGCCAGATGTTGCGCACCGATAGCCTCACCGGCAGCGGCGGCCGCCGTCCAAGGCCGAATACCCGCTCGACGAAGGGCACCGAGCCCTTGGCCAGCGGCACCTCCGGCGATGGACGCATCGCCGGCGCGGGCAGCATGCGGCTGGCCGTCCAGGCGGGCACCGCCGCCGCTATCAAAGCCACCCCCAGGCTCATGACCACGCCGACTACGATGGGCATGAGCTGAAACTCATGGGCGATGAGGGGGATGGCCAGGACACCGGCGTACAGGTTGGTGATCAGATACGACAGCCCATAGCCTGCCGCCACGCCGACGCTGCCACCCACCACGCCAATGACCACGGCGAACAGAAGATAATGCAGGACGATGGAACCCCTGCCGTAGCCAATGCCCCTGAACAGCCCGATGAGCGTTCTCTGCGCCCGCACCAGGCGGCTCATGGCGATGTAGATGGCGATGGCCGCGATGA
>CAZXAF010000271.1:0-2229 GCA_964638905.1 uncultured Dehalococcoidia bacterium | reverse complement strand
TGGTGAAGCCATCGACCGAGGCGGCGGCGAAGGGGAGGTCGGCCAGCAGCTTCACGACTGTCAGCATGTAGGCGACGGGGGCCCAGGCTATCCAGCCGAGGAATGTGCCCAGCGCGGGGGCGATCATGCCGCCGATGGCTGTGAGGGCGGAGGCGACCATGATGACGGGGAAGGCGGGCACGGTCAGGAGGTTGGCCGGTATGGCGATGAGGGATACTCGCTGGAAGTTCACGGCGATGATCGGCAGGGTGAAGGCGATGGCGGCCACGCTGACCGCCAGCAGCTCGATGGCCGCTCGCAGGGGGCCGGGCATCTCGTCGGCGCTGGACCAACGGGCGAGGGCAGCCTCGATGCGCGCTCGCAGGGCGGGCGAGAAGGCGATGAGGCCCAGGGCGGAGGCAAAACTAAGCTGAAAAGATATGTCCTTCAGCAGCAGCGGGTCGAAGCCCGTCATGGCGGCCCCCGCCAGGGCCAGCCCCTGGAGGGCGCCGCTCTGGCGGCCGAGGGCGGTGGCCACGATGTACATCCCACCCATGATCACCGCTCGCTGCACGGAGGGCTGAAGGCCGACGAGGGCAGCGTAGGCGACGATCGCCAGCAGGGCCAGCCAGGCGGCGGGCCGTCGGCCGATGAGCCAGGCCAGGCCGCCGATGAACAGCGCGGCCACCAGGGTCACGTTGTAGCCGGAGACGGCGATCAGGTGGGAGGTATTGGTGTCGTTGAGGTCTGCCTTCAGGTCGTCGGGCAGCGAGGCCCGTCGGCCGAGGAGGATGCCCTGGGCCAGAGAGGCCTCCGGCTCCGGCAGGGCGTCCTCGAGCGCCGAGGATAGCTCGCCTCGCAGGTCGAAGATCCAGGCGCGGATGGCGTTGCCCTCGCCTGTGGCCAGCAAGGACGTCTCGGAGTAGTCGATGATCGAGCCGATGCCCTGGCGGGCCAGGTAGTCGCGGTAGTTGAAGTCCTCGAGCTCGGGCGGCGTCTCCAGCTTGCCCTTCACCTCCAGCAGGTCGCCGTAGTCGTAGCGAGGGAAGAGCGGGCCGCGCATCAGGACTCCGCCCGAGATGCTCTGCCAGCGGCCGTCGACCAGCGCCTCGCGGGCGGACAGGCGCAGGCTGAGGTACGTGCCCCGCTCGTCTGGCTCATCGGAGACGACGGCGCGGAAGAGGACGGCGGGGCCGTCGTTGTAGCTGGCGATGCCCTCGGGCTCGGCCGACGGCAGGCTCGACTGGTAGAGCCAGGCGCCGCTCACCAGAAGAGCGGGAGCCATAGCGGCCCAGAGGAAGGCGAGCGCAGAGCGTCGGGCAGCCAGAGGCACGATGGCCGCCAGGAGCGCGGCGGCGGCTATGGCCCAGGCGTTGCCTTGGGCGAAGGCGGCGGCGGCCATGCCCAGCAGCCAGCAGAGGGCGAGGTAGCCAAGGATCATGGCCCGACGGTGATCAGCTCACGGATCTGGTCGAACACCGATTGGGGGATCAGCTCGCGCTCGACCAGCTCTTCGATGCGGGAGAAGGGGCCGTCGCGCTGGCGGGAGTCGACGATCCTCTGGGAGCGCACCTCGCCGATGCCGGGGAGCGTGTCCAGAACGGCGGCGGAGGCGCTGTTGATGTCGATCAGCTCGTTCTGGGGGGCCTGGGCAGAGTCGAGCACCGTCTGCTCACCCAGGCGGGGCACCAGCACCTGGCCCTCGTCTTGCAGGCGGCGGGCAAGGTTGATGGCCTCCAGGTCGGCGTCCTCGGCGGGGCCGCCGGCGGCCTCGACGGCGTCTATCCAGCGGTCGTCATCGCCGAGGTAGTAGACGCCGGGATGATTCACCGCCCCGGCGACGTAGACCTGGATTTCGGATGCAGGGGTCGTCTCATCCAGGTTGATTTCCAGGGGCTGCGGGCCCTGGAACTGCCTATCGATGAGCACGCCAATGGTGATAAGCAGAGGCGCGGCCATCAGGCCGATGACCAGCCAGCGATAGCGCTCCACCCATGCAAGCAAAGAATAGCTCCGGTGGGAAATGCCTATAGCGGTAGCTAGGCCCTGGTTCCGCAATATAGGCGGTTAACCGCTCCTCGTCAAGGGGCTACTCCGGGCCGAGGGCCTGGGGACAGGCGGTCTGGCCTCTCAATGCGGTTACGGAGTCAGTCGCTGGCCGCGATCATGACGATGGCAGTTTAGGTAGGTCGTCCATGGTAAGCCTCGGCCGTGGTGCTTCAGGGTTAAAAGCCCACTCAGCTGCCCGCC
>CAZXAF010000270.1:0-2250 GCA_964638905.1 uncultured Dehalococcoidia bacterium | reverse complement strand
GCTTGCGCTGGGCGACCTCCTTTTCTAGCTCCTGCACTTTCTGCTCGAGCTTGCGTATCAGCCGCTCGCTGTACTCCTTCAGGTAGACAGCCTCTTCTCCGATCGGCGCCCTGGAAGGAGGCAAGGAGCCTTTCTTCGAATTCGCTATTACACCTTCTAGTAGCTCCGTGAAGCGCTCGGGGTCGACCGGCTTGACAATAATCTTGTCTGCACCCAGCCTCAAAGCGAACTCCTCGTCCTTCTTGTCTGTGTAGATGGCCGTGTAGAATACGAACGGTATCTCTCTCAAGCCGTCGTCCTGCTTGCATTCCCTGCACAGCTGGAAGCCGTCCATCTTTGGCATAAATATATCGGATATGATCATGCCGATGGAGTCGCCTCTCAACTTCTCGAGCGCTTCAGCCCCGTTGCTGGCAGATACAACCTCGTGGCCCTTGCCGGTCAACAGGCTCTCGAGCAAGTAGAGGTTTTCGTCGTTGTCGTCGACTATGAGGATCTTCATTCTTGCCTGCCTGTCCCCCTCTGTGGGTCACACTGACCAGCACTGACCGTCCGTGTCTTCCGCAAGCACTTTTCGATCTCGGACAAGAAGGTCTCTGGATTGATGGGCTTCTCGATGTAGCCCGTGCAGCCGGCGGCAAGTGCTCTCTCCCTGTCCCCGGACATGGCATGCGAGGTAATAGCGATTATGGGGATCTCTCCATCCGATTCCGACTTCCTTATCCTCTTCGTAGCCTCTAGGCCATCGATGCCGGGAAGCCAGATGTCCATGAGTATCAGGTCCGGCTTTTCCTTTACCGCGAGCTCTATGCCCGCTTCGCCAGTGGTGGCCTCTATTATCTCGTACCCGCCTTTAGTCAAGATGAACGACAGGAGGTACATACCCTGCTCGTTGTCCTCCACTACCAGAGCCCTTTTCATGTCTTGGCCCCCATGTATTCCAGCGGCAATGTGAAGGTAAACTTGCTGCCCTTCCCGAACTGGCTCTGGGCCTTGATCTGGCCGCCAAGCAGGTCGGCTATCTTCTTCGATAGGTAGAGCCCGAGCCCAGTGCCCTCCACGGTTGGCTTGCCCTCGACAGGGATCCGGGTGAACTGCTTGAAGAGGAGCTCCATGTTCTCTTTCTGTATGCCGATACCGGTATCGGCGACCGATACATTGACCTTCCCGTCCTCTCTCGCAGCCCTTATCGCTACCTGTCCTCTATCTGTAGACTTCACGGCATTGCTCACGAGATTCATGAGGACCTGTCTTGTCCTTCGCTTGTCGGTCTTGACTACTAGCCTTTCGGGCATGTCGAGGGAGAGTTTGAGACCCTTGTTATCTGCGGCAACGCTAAAGGAGTCGCTGACCTCCTGAACAAGCTCGGCAAGGTCGAACTCCTCGATGGTGAGCTCTGCAAGGTCTGTCTCAATCTTGCTCACGTCGATGACGTCGTTGATCAGCTTCAGGAGGTGAGCGGCGCTGCCTTTCACCATGGTGAGCTGCTTGCGCTGCTCCTCTGTGATCTCGCCGGTTGCACCCTGGAGGATTATGCCGGTGAAGCCGATGATGGAGTTGAGGGGCGTCCTGAGCTCGTGGCTCATGCTGGCGATGAACATAGTCTTGAGACGGTCGAACTCTTGGAGACGGGCGTTTGCTTTGGAGAGTTCTTCGGTCCGTTCGGCCACCCGGAGTTCCAGTTCGCCGTGGGCCTTTTTCAGCGCATCTTCCGCCCGCTTGCGCTCGGTGATGTCCCGTTCGGTCGTTGCAGCCGCAGCCGGCCTGCCCTCGTCATCCCGCATTAGCGTGATAGCCGACCATACCTCCAACAGCCTACCGTCCTTGGTCACACGCTGAGTTTCGAATGACTTGACGATTTCCCCGGCTGCTAACTGTTCAGCGAATGCTAATGCCTCCTGGCGCTTGTGTTCCGGGACGGTGTCACGGATATTCATTTGCAGCGCCTCGGCCTCGCTCCAGCCGTACATATTTTCGGCGCCTCGGTTCCAGGCAAGGATGTTTCCCTCGAAATCGAGCAGCGCCACCGCATCGTTTGAGTCACGGACGAGGGCCGCTAAGCGGCGTGAATCTTCCCCTGCCTTCTTGAACTCGGCGATTTCTTTCTGTAGTTGCCTACTGGCCGTCGCCAACTGAGCGCCACGTTTCTCTAGCTGCTTCTGCAGTTCAGGATAGAGGAGTTGCAGGGCGTCCTTTGCCCGCTTGCGCCTGCTGACTTGTGCTTCACGTTCGGTCATTGGGATTCCTCCC
>CAZXAF010000269.1:0-2255 GCA_964638905.1 uncultured Dehalococcoidia bacterium | reverse complement strand
AAGGTGCTGGCGCGGCTGGCCAAGCACACGGCCTTCTCCGCCGGCCGCGCCCTGGCCCTCGCCCTGCGGCCGTCCACCGACTACGCGGAGGTCGTCCGCCGCCAGCGGATCACCGCCGAGGCCCGCCGCCTGCTGGAGATGCAGCCCAACCTCGGCCTGGGCGGCGCCCACGATGTCCGTCCTCAGGCGCAGAAGGCATCCCTCGCCGGCGTCCTGGAGCCCAGCGAGCTGCTGGACATCCAGGCCACCCTCAGCCTGGCCGTATCGCTGCGCAACACCATCCAGCGCCTGGGCATCAACCTGCCCCTGCTCACCGCCCTCGCCGAGCGCCTGGCCGACCTCTCGTCGCTGGCGGCGGAGATATCGCGCTGCATCAACCCCCGCTCGGAGGTGACCGACGCCGCCAGCCCCATCCTGGCCACCTGCCGAAGGCAGGTCCGCCTGGCCCACGACCGTCTGACGGCCAAGCTCCAGCGCATCCTCTCGTCGGCGGCAGGCCGACAGGCGGCCCAGGAGCCGATCGTCACCCTCCGCGACGGCCGCTACGTCATCCCCGTGAAGGCCGAGATGCGCGGCCACCTGCCGGGCATCGTCCACGACGTCTCCAGCAGCGGCGCCACCGTCTTCCTCGAGCCCCTGGATGCCGTCGAGATGGGCAACGCCTGGCGCGAGCTGCAACTGGAGGAGGAGCGGGAGGTGGAGCGCATCCTGCGCGCCCTCAGCGGCCGCGTGGGCGAGGCCGCCGCCGACATCGAGACGACGGTGGAGACGCTGGCCGAGCTCGACCTGGCGCTGGCCAAGGTCAAGCTGAGCGAATCGATGCAGGCCAAGGAGCTCCCCTACCTGAGCGAAGAGCAGCCCTGGCTCGCCCACGGCCCCGGCGAGCTGCGCCTGCTGAACGCCCGCCATCCCCTGCTCACCGGCGAGGTGGTGCCCATCTCCATCTGGGTGGGCGACTCCTACTCCGTTGTCCTTATCACCGGCCCGAACACCGGCGGCAAGACGGTCGCCCTCAAGACCGTCGGCCTGCTCACCCTCATGGCCCAGGCCGGCCTGCCGATCCCCGCCGATCTGGGCACGCGCATCCCCGTGTTCGACGCCGTCCACGTCGACATCGGCGACGAGCAGAGCATCGAGCAGTCGCTGTCCACCTTCAGCTCGCACGTCGGCAACATCATCCGCATCCTGGGCGATGCCGAGCGCAACAGCCTGGTGCTCCTCGACGAGCTGGGCGCGGGCACCGACCCCAGCGAGGGCACGGCGCTGGCCCAGGCCATCCTCCAGCACCTGCTGGACGTCGGCGCGACCACCGTCGCCACCACCCACCACAGCCAGCTCAAGGTCTTCGCCCACGTCACGCCGGGGATCGTGAACGCCTGCGTGGACTTCGACCTGGAGACGCTGGCCCCCACCTATCGCCTGAGCATCGGCCTGCCCGGCCAGAGCAACGCCCTGGCCATCGCCGACCGCCTGGGGATGCCCGCCGATGTCCTGGAGCGCGCCCGCCAGTACATCGCGCCCGACCGCCAGGAGCTGGAGAGCCTGCTGGCCGAGATCCAGCGCGAGCGCCAGGCAGCGGCCGACGCCGCCCGCGCCGAGCAGATCGCCCGCCGCGAGGCGGAGCAGATCCGCGCCGCCCTCGCCGAGAAGCTGATGGCTGTCGACAGCGAGCACGACCGCACGCTGGAGAAGACGCGCGCCGAGATGGAGCGCGAGCTCCAGCAGGTGCGCGCCCGCCTGCGGGCCGCCGCCAAGGAGATCGCCCGCGCCGAGCGAGAGGCCGCGGCCGCCGAGCGGGAGGCGACAGCCGCCGCGGCGAAAGAGGCGCTGGCCGCCGCCGGCCAGGAGGTGGAGGCGGTCGAGAAGCAGGTGGAGAAGGTACGACGGCTGCGGAGGCGTCGCCGCAAGGGCCCCCTGCCGCCGATCGCCGCCGGCGACCGCCTGTGGCTGCGCGACCTGTCGCAGCCGGCGGAGGCCCTCGGCCCGCCCGACGAGCACGGAGAGCTGGCGGTGCGCCTGGGCGCCTTCCACGGCCGGATCAACATCAGCGAGGTGGAGGGGGTGGAGAGGGCGTGGGAGGTGCCCACCATCGCCACCAGCCTGCCGCCGTCGGCGCCGCCGCCGCCGGAGCTGGAGGTGCGGGGGATGACCGTGGGCGAGGCGATGCCGCTGATCGAGCAGCACCTGGACGCCGCCTTCCGCGCCGCCCTGCCCCAGGTGCGCATCGTGCACGGGAAGGGTACGGGCACCCTGCG
>CAZXAF010000268.1:0-2275 GCA_964638905.1 uncultured Dehalococcoidia bacterium | reverse complement strand
ACTCGTCCCGCAGCGACGACGACATCCGGGCGCTTCTGCAGGTCTCCAGCGATGACCTGCCCGACGGCGATACGCCTCACTGGGACGGCTGGGGCCGCCTGAATATCGGCAAGGCGCTGAACAGCCACGCCTTCCGCTCGCTGGCGCCGGGGGTCGTGAGGGACTAGGCGGGCTGACTAACCGCCTCGTGCTAATCACTGAGAAGTGTCTGGCTTGGCAATCGGATTTACTTCCACGATCTTTATGTTTTCGTTTGACGAGAGCTCCTCGAGTATCTGCTCTCTTTGCGCCGGATCTACTTTGACTATGCGAATGTCGGAGTATTCGTAAATATCTTTGCTTCGCGCTCCTACCTGACTGAGTATTGCCTCTCTCTCCTCTTCTGGCACGCTCTCCTTGAATTTCACAATCAGTTCATCGGCTACGATCGGCCAGCCATCTTCTGTATAGTCCACCACTGGCCAGAGTTCCGATGGCGGTATGTATCTCGCGTTGGGGGGTGGTGTGGGGCCTGGCTTGTCGCAGCCTGGTGCTCCGGGCGTCGACTGGGGGTGGGGGGTTGCGGTCGGTTCGGGGCTGGTCGGGGGTGCGGTTGGCGGGGGGCTCGGCTCAGGGCTGGGCTCAGGCGTCACGGCGGGCGCTGGCGAAGAGTCAACCGCTGGCACTGCGGCCGTGGGCTCGTCAGTCTCAGCGATCAGGGCGTCGGCGATCTTTATCAGTTCGTCGAACTGAATGGCCACGCCCTCTACGCGGGTCACGACATTACCGACAACGAAGTGCACCTCGAGGCTACCGCCGTATACAAAGACCACGGGCACGCCACGAATCTCGTTCAGGATCAGGGCGTTGTGCGGCCCGGGAGGCGGGGCAAGCAGCTCAACCTGGCCCTCGGGTGCTATGAGGAAGCGCACGATGCGAATCTCCGTGTACTCAGGCTGGTAGTATACAAGGGCGAACTTGGTGTCCTGCCGGGAGCCGTCGTCCCAGATCACCGTCTCGGCGTGGGCTTCCCCCAACTCCCAGCCAGTGGGGATGTAGGGCGGATCGACGAACAGGTCGTGCTCGCGGAAGCCCTCGAGACTGTTCGACTCCCGCACGTCCACACGCGCTGTGATGCGGCCCGCCTGGAGCGGTGGGTCGGGAATGTAGTCGGGAACGCCGTGGGGGATGATCCGGAAGCGGCCGTAGTCCAGGGGCAATGCCAGGCCGGCCACCGGCGTCCCAGAGGGCACCTCCACCTCGCCGGGTTTCAGGGCCTTGATGGGCGGGATCTTGGTCTCCACGTACGGCCTCGCCTCAGGGCTCGCCGCAGGCGTCGGGCAGGGAACGGGCGCCGGCACCCCTGCTCCTTCCTCGCCCGGCGGGCACGCGCTGCCAACCACCGCCCGCACCTCGCCCGCCGGGTCGTCCACCAGCACCTGCGGGTAGGGGTGGTCGCTGCCGCTGGAGTCGGCGGCGTTGGGGCAGTCACCCTCAGCCGTGCACAGCTTGAGGTCGCTGCTGCCGTCGGCAATCGGTTCCAGGGTCATCCGCAGGAGGACGCCGGCGCCGTTGACACCGCTGGCCTGGATGTAGGTGCAGGAGAAGGCACCGTCCGTGTCTGGCACGCCGTCGGTAAAGTTCAGGCCACCGTCTCCCATCTTCCAGCTTGACCAGTTGGAGGCGGTGACCTTGAGCACGTCCTTATTGTAGTACAGGACCCAGTAGGGGCCCGCCAGGTCGTTGGCGCCATCGATGATTATATCGATGTCGAACGGCGTACCGACGGTCAGGTCACCTATACAGGTGTCGATGGTCCCGTAGCCATCGGCGGTGTTGCCGGTGAGGGGGCCGACGTCGATGTACAGCGTTCCGTATTCCCCCTCGCCCGCGCCACCTCCCTGCCCCACCACGACCACCGCGCCGGCCGTGATCGCGGAGGCCACAACCGCCAGGAGAATGACCAGGACAATGCGCTTACTCATTGCTCGCCACCTCCACTGTCCGACGCGCTTATTGTAGCCCCTCCAAGGTGCGCCGTCGAGGCCTACCCGTCCTTCCCTCGCGCCTTCTCCCGCAGCTCGTACAGCTTGGTGATGGCCTGCAGGGGGGTGAGGCCGTCCACGTCCAGGGAGGCCAGCTCCTCCAGGACGGCGTCGCTGACGCCGAGGAGGGATAGCTGGACGGCGGCCTCGCTGGGGCCTGCCCTGAGCTTGTCGAAGGGGCGGCCTCGCTGGGGACGGCGGTCGTGCTTGTCCTCCAGCTCGCTCAGCACCTCCTGCGCTCGCTGGATGAC
>CAZXAF010000267.1:0-2277 GCA_964638905.1 uncultured Dehalococcoidia bacterium | reverse complement strand
TTGGCGGTTATATCCACCATGCGCGGCCGGCCCGATTCGTCCAGGTGGCTGAGCCTGCCTGCCATGATCAGAGGATTCTCTCCCCCGCCTGGGGGCCGGAGAGACTGTGGACCTCGGTTATCTTCACCCGCACGGCCGCCTTGGGCTTCCACTCGGGGGGAAGCCGGCTGGCCTCCAGGTCGTACAGCTCGCCCGACTCGTGGAGCTCGGCCTCGCCGATGAGGCGAAAGCCCGCCCGGCCGGTCCAGTCGACAACAGCGATGGCCACGCGGGGGTCTCTCTTCACGTTCTCATAGTGGTGCTTGGCGGTGACCTCGGCGTAGGCCAGGCTCTCGTCGTCGAGGACGTGGGTGGACATCTTGGGCCCTATGTTGGGTGTACCGTCGGGGTTGATGGTGGCCAGCACCTTGGCCACCTCCATCCGCCCTATCAGGTCCTTCATCTCCTGGGTTAGCTTGACCATCGCACTCTCCTTGCCAGTGGGCCAGAGGCGTGTGTAGAACCCCCGCGGGTCGCTACCCTCCGATCTGGGCCATCTTGCGCCGGTGGGGGCGATTGCCCTCGCTCAGGTGGTGGGCATCGGGCTTGCTGGCCAGGGCCTCAAGGATGCGCTGGCGCAGGTCATCGTCGCTGCCGCCCTCGCGCAGGGTCTGCTTCAGGTCGATCTCCTGGTCGGTGAGCAGGCAGGGGCGGAGCTTGCCGTCGGCGGTGAGGCGCATGCGATTGCAGGTGGCGCAGAAGCGGGTCTCGCTCAGGGGGCTGATGAAGCCGATGAGGCCCCTGGCCGCCGCCAGGCGATAGTACTTGGCGGGGCCGCTGCCTGTGTTCGTCTCCGCCGCCTCCAGCGGGCCCAGCGCCTCCTCGATCTGGCGCTGCACTCCCCGAGTGGGCACGAAGCCCAGGGTCAGGGAAGCGTCCCTGATGCAGGTCTCCTGCTCGTCCATGAAGGGCATAAGCTCGATGAAACGGACCTGCCAGTCCTCCTCCAGGGTGGTGCGGGCGATGTCCACGACCTCGTCGTCGTTGACCCCTCGCATGACGACCACGTTCAGCCTGATGGGCAGCAGGCCGGCTTCGCGGGCGGCGGCGATGCCTGCCATGACGTCCGAGAGGTCGCCGCGGCGGGTGATCTGGTGGAAGCGCTGGGGGCGGAGGGTATCCAGGCTCACGTTGACCCGCTTCAGGCCGGCGGCGGCCAGCTCCCGAGCGTGGGAGGGGAGAAGGATGGCGTTGGTGGTGAGGGAGATGTCCTCGATGCCCGGCGTCTGGCTGGCCAAGCGCACCAGGTTGACGACGCCCTTGCGCACCAGCGGCTCGCCGCCCGTGAGGCGCACCCGGCGCAGGCCCATGCCCGCCGCCAGCCGGATGATGCGGCCGATCTCCTCCAGGGTGAGGACCTCCTGGTGGGGCACGGAGGGCACACCCTCCTCGGGCATGCAGTAGACGCAGCGCAGATTGCAGCGGTCGGTCACCGACACCCGCAGGTAGTCGATCGAGCGCTGGAAGGGGTCAATCAGTTGCTTGGGCGGCACAAAGCCGTTACCGGTGCTCATGCAGCAGTTCTCTCAGTACCTGGCGGGCGATCTGGGCCGCCCGCCCGCGATGGCTGATCGCGTTCTTCTCCTCCGACGATAGCTGGGCCATGGTCAGGCCGCGCTCCGGCAGGTAGAAGATCGGGTCGTAGCCGAACCCGCCTTCCCCCTGGGGAGCTTCGGTCACCAGGCCCTCGCACTCTCCCCGGCACAGCCGCACCCCGCCTTGGGGATCGGCTATGGCGATGACGCAGACGAAACGGCAACCCCGCTCCGGAGTCGGCACCCCCTTGAGGCGCTCCAGCAGGAGGGACATCTTCTCCCCGTAGGTAGTCCCCTCGCCGCCGAAGCGGGCCGCCCGCGGCCCCGGCTCGCCTGCCAGGGCGTCCACCTCCAGGCCTGAGTCATCGGCCAGGGCATAAAGGCCGCCCACCTGAGCGGCCTCCACTGCCTTCATCTTAGCATTTTCTTCGTAGGTATCGCCAGTCTCCTCGGCGGCCAGGCTCAGGCCCAGCTCGCCCGGCGTCACCAGCTCCCAGCCGCAGCCGGCAAGAAGCTGGCGGTACTCGGCGACTTTGCCGGCGTTATTGGTCGCCAGGAGGAGTCTGGGCACGCTAGTCCAGCGGCTGCCAGCGGTCGGCCAGCTTCTTGGCGATCCCTGGCATCGTGGTGTACTCCATCTCCTCGAGGGGCAGGCGGTGCGGCTCGAAGGGGCCGTGGGCGCGCATGTAGTCGGCTATCTCGT
>CAZXAF010000266.1:0-2277 GCA_964638905.1 uncultured Dehalococcoidia bacterium | reverse complement strand
AAGGGACGCACTCTAGGAACGTTCTCATTGATTCAGCCAGTGCTCCACCATGTTGGGCCCATTTCCTATCGGGCCAGTCTATCTCTCAACAGCCGGGCTCTCCGAGATACTAGCACACAACCGCATCCCTTGACACCGCGCAGCGACGCGTCTAGGTTCCCGTCAAAGCGATCGGTGCTCGCGACATCTGCCGTCGGCCCTGCGCGGGAGAAGGTGTAGAGCCTGCCTTCAGGCCAGGTCGCCCGCCCCTTCCTTGCCAACCATCGCGCCTGCGAGTAGGATGGGGCTGTTAGTTTGGCCGAATTCGCAGGGGGTGAGTCATGAAGATTAGGCGACTGGCACGTCTAGTATTGCTGGGTCTGGCCCTAGTTGCCCTGGCGGCTGGTGCTTTGGGGATCATTGGGTTGCCTGGCAAGGAAGCCCAGGCGGACGCTGAGGTGAGCGTTGATGATGACCCTGCCTGGGGACCCATCGATGCTCCAGTTACCATCGTGGAGTTTGGCGACTACCAGTGCCCCTACTCCAAACAGTTCCATGACGAGACCCTCCCCCAGATAAGCGAGACCTACGAGGGCCAGATCAGGTTTGTCTATCGCGATTTCCCTCTGTCACAGATACACTCGGACGCCCAGAAGGCGGCGGAGGCATCCGAGTGCGCGGACGACCAGGGACGTTTCTGGGACTACCACGATCTGCTGTGGGCCAATCAGTCAGCCCTCGATCTCGATAGCCTGAAGGCCTATGCAGGGCAACTCGGTCTTGATGGCGCCACGTTCGAGGGCTGTCTCGCCTCAGGTAAGAATTACCAGGAGGTGCAGCACGACCTTAGTGACGCAGTCAGCTACGGCCTCCCTGGCACACCCTATTTCTTCGTCAACGACGTGAAGGTGCAGGGTGCCCAGCCGTTCTCGGTATTTCAGGGGATAATTGATTCGCTACTCAGTGGCACGCCTACACCCACGCCGACCGGTACGTCTACTCCTCCACCTACGCCGACAGGTACGTCTACGCCTCCACCCACGCCGACAGCGCCGGACGCCGACGGCGACGGCCTCCCAGATGACCTTGACCCCTGTCCGAACGACGACGACTGCGATGACGATGGTCTTATGGACGGTTCCGCCAGCAGTGAGGACCTAAACAACGACGGCGTGGTCGACCCTGGCGAGACAGATCCACAGAACTGGGATACCGATGGCGACGGCTTGAGCGATGGTCTGGAGCAGGGCCTGACCCTGCCGGATGGTCAGGACACCGATACTACTAGCCCCCACTGGCAAGAGGACGCCGACCCATCCACCAAGACAGACCCTCTCAGCGCCGATACCAACGGCGACACCGTCCCCGATGGCCAGGAGGACATCAACGCCAGCGGATCGGCGGACGAAGGAGAGAGCGACCCTGCGGCGGTGGACGCTTCGCTGGCTCGGGGTTGGACTTTCACCTGCTACGTAGGGGAAGCCAAACCAATCGATGAGGCCTTGGGCGCGGCCAGCGACAAGGTTGTAGCTGTCTACAGAATGGGCGAGGGCCAACTCTGGGACCGCTGGTTCTCGGGTAGGAATGGAGCCAACACGTTCACTACGCTCGACCCTTACGACACCGTGTTTGTCTTAGCATCCGAGGCTGTCACCTGGAACCAGCAGTTCTCGGGCGCATCCCAGGGTAGCGCAGCCCTTGCACAAGGCTGGAACGGCGTCTGCTACGGCGGCGCGACGAAAGATGTAGAGACTGCGGTAGAGCCTATCGCGGAGCAAGTGGGGGTGATCTATGCTCTTCAGCCTGACCAGCCCTGGGAGCGCTATGTGCCAGGCAGACCTGATGCCAACAGTCTGACGCAGGCCTCACGGCTTGCCGCACTGCTCGTTCTTGTCACCCAGGAGGACGGCGCAACCTGGATATTCAACCCGTAGAGTGCCGCTCGGACAGGCCCGTAGCAGCCCTCCCCCTCACCGCAGGCGCGTGGTACGCCAGGAGGCGATGGCTGAGGTAGGGGGCAACAATAAAGCTGGAGCGGGCGACGGGACTCGAACCCGCGACAACCTGCTTGGGAAGCATAG
Organism: uncultured Dehalococcoidia bacterium; assembly: GCA_964638905.1. GTDB lineage: Bacteria > Chloroflexota > Dehalococcoidia > SM23-28-2 > SM23-28-2 > SM23-28-2. The sequence goes on along the minus strand of CAZXAF010000266.1, from coordinate 217 downwards.
CGAGTCTATGCAGCTAGTTTCCTCACAAATACTCTTGTTTTCGGCCCTGTCACGTTATGCAGCTAGTGATAATTAGGCACACTAGTCGGGCTTCGGGGGCTCGGGCTTCGCCACTTTGATGGCCACGTGTTGGGGCTCGTCCGGCTCGCGTTGCTCCATTTGGATGGTCATCTTCTGCGGCTCGCGCTGCTCCAAGGCCTCCATGATGAGGATGCGA
>CAZXAF010000265.1:0-2281 GCA_964638905.1 uncultured Dehalococcoidia bacterium | reverse complement strand
GGGCCTCCTGAGGATGGAGATTGAGCAGCCCATGGTAAGGATCCTCACGGCGGTGGTCCTCGTTGCGTTTCTGCTTATGGCCTTCGCCTGCGTTGGCGAAGAGGGCCTGCGCACGGCCACTCCCGCGCCATCCCCCAGCGCCACGCCTGCGGCTACGCTCACGATACCTCCACTCCCCGTCACCGCTACGCCGAGCCCGACGCCCACGCCTATACCGAGCCCCGAACCTGTGGTAGAGGGCACAGGAATGCCCAGCGGCTGCCTGGTCTCCTCACCTAACCCCTCAGAGGTACCAGTGGGCCTCGGCGAGCCGACGAGATACGCCCGCGGCATCTACTCCATCCACCTCGATGATGGCGGCCCTACCTTGCTCGTCGAGCGCGCCGGAGCCGTCGTGGGGACTGCCGCCTGGAATCCCCTGTATCAAACGTATTCTGCCACACCCGACGGCACCGCCGTCGCCTTCGTCGCTGGGCAACAAGCTCCCCCTGGTCAGGCGGAGCTATATCTGCTAGCCCCAATTGGGAGCAGCGAGCCGCGGCTGCTGGCGACCTTCGACGAGATCTGGACGCTGGCCATCGCGCCGCAGGGCGAACTGGTGGCGGTGCAGGGATCGGCGGGAGGCGACGAGAACTCGCTCTACCTAGTGGACACGGGCGATGGAGCGGTCACGTTGGCACCCCTGGGTGTGAGCTGGCCCACAACGCCGATGTGGTCCCCTGACGGCGACTGGCTGGCGGTGGCGGGCCAAGAGGTGATGGACGGGCCGTTCGCCATTTACGTCCTTCGTCCCGACGGAAGCGGCCTCAGGCGCCTGGCGACCGGTTGGCCGCCCCTGGCCTGGTCACCGGACGGCTCTCGCATTGCCTTCATCATCCCGCAATGGGAGGAAGGGGCCGGAATCTACATCACAGACCTCGACGGCCAGGTGAGCAAGGTCTCGGACTCGGTCGTGCCTTACTCTGGGATTCCTTCCCCCTTTTTGGCCTGGTCGCCGGACGGGCGCTGCATCGCCTTCAACGCCTGGTCCGAGGACGGCGAAGAGCCGCCCATAAGGGTGCTGGATGTGGAGAGCGGCTGGGAGGTCTTCCTAACGAACGGCGCGCACCCCACCTGGTCGCCCGACGGCCGGCGCATCGCCTTCATCCGGGACGGCAACCTCTGGGACATGAACATCGACGGCAGCCAGCAGACGAGGCTGACCAACCCCACACAGCCCTTTGTCCAGGAGCCGTTCTGGCTGCCCGATGGCTCCGCGTTGCTCTTCGCCTTTGTGCCGCCCATGGCCGGGTCAGTGTACGTGGTGGACGTCGACGGGACCGGCGAGGTCAACCTGGCCGACGGCTCTGGGCCCGTCTGGTCGCCCGACGGGACAAAGATCGCCTTCAGGGGCGGCGGCAGCGGGCCGGCGCTAGGCTCACAGGATAACATCTACGTCATGAACAGTGACGGCACCGGCGTCCACAAGATTGGGTGGAGCTTCCAGAGCGATGCAATCAGCTCTTGCATGTCCTGGCGGCCCTACGCCTGGTCGCCTGACGGTCGGTTCGTCACCTACTACCACGACCAGCAGGGTGTCATGCTTGCGCCAGCGGACGGCCAGAGCGAGCCCCAGTTGCTGGTGCCCGGCACGGCTGTAGACTGGTCGCCCGACGGTGACCGTTTCGTGTATTCAGAATTCGACCGAAACAAGGGCGAGTGTCAGATCTACCTGAAGGACTTCCAAGGGGCCGGCGAGGCCCAATGGCTCACAGAAGGGAGACACGCGGTCTGGTCGCCCGACGGCCAGCGGATAGCCTTCGTCAAGAACGAGACGGCGGGCGGAGGCGACGTATACGTCATCAACGTCGACGGCAGTGGCGAGCGCAAGCTGATGGGCGTCGGGCCTACCAACGCCTTGCCCCTCGCTTGGTCGCCGGACGGGTCCAGGCTGGCCGTCGCGACCGGTGGCCTGTTCGTGGTCGACCTGGCCACGGGGGAGAAAAGGAAGCTCTCGGAGAACGCCCCCTACCCGCCCGCGTGGTCACCCGACGGGACGCAGCTCGCGTTCACCTTCTGGGAAGGCGATAGGCCCTGGCAGTCCGCTTCGGTCTACATCGTCAACGCCGACGGCAGCGGCCAGCCCCAAAAGCTCACGGACGGGAGCGGCCCCGCGTGGTCGCCGGACGGAAGCCGTATCGCCTTTACTCGGTGAGCCGGCGGTAGAGGGTGGTGATGCGGGAGGGTAGGGACTCGATGTCGGCCACCACGGCGTAGCCGATGTCGTCGCACATCTGCTTCA
>CAZXAF010000264.1:0-2299 GCA_964638905.1 uncultured Dehalococcoidia bacterium | reverse complement strand
CCCGGCGCGAGGGCGGAGACGGTGATGCGAGCAAGGACGCCGGAGCCGGAGTCCGGGCAGGTTGAGGCCTTAAGGTCGATGGCGGAGGCGTAGAAGGAGCCGTCGGAGTCCGGCGTGGTTTGGGACGTATTGCGCACGTTGGAGCAGCCATCGGCGGCCTGGAACATGTTGACGTTGATGGCGGAGATGTTGATGAGTGCAGGGTCGTAGTTGATGTAGGTGGCCCAGCCGAGGAGGTTGGCGACATCGGTGACGAACAGGTCGATGTTGGTGGAGGAGCCGGAGGAGAGGGAGAAGCAGGCCTGTCTGGAGCCGAGGGAGGTTGCCGTGTTCGCCGGGGATCGCGTCGGGTCGGCGTCGATACCGAAAGTGAGGCTCACCTCACAGACATCGCCGACGCCGTCGCCGTCCGAGTCGGCCTGGTTCGGGTTGGCGGTGAACGGACAGTTGTCGCAGACATTGCCCAGACCATCGCCGTCGGAATCGGTCTGGTTGGGGTTGTAGGTCTGGGGACAGTTGTCGTCCACATCGGGAACGGCGTCACCATCCAGGTCTCCAGGGCAGGGTTGGTCGATGGCTATCTGAGCGCTGAACAGGGCGCCCTCGAAGATGCCGTTGCCGTCGATGTCGCCGATGTAGTGGCCGTTGACATCGGTCAGAGAGGGGTTGGCGATGGTGAGCTCGGAGATGCCCTGGGCGAGGGCGGAGACGGTGATGCGAGCGAGGACGCCGGAGCCGGAGTCCGCGCAGGTTGCGGCGTTGAGGTCGATGGCCGAGGCGTAGAAGGAGCCGTCGGAGTCCGGGGTGGGCTGAGAGAAGTTTCGGACGTTGGAGCAGCCATCAGCGGCCTGGAACATCTGGACGTTGATAGCGGAGATGTTGATGAGTGCAGGGTCGTAGTTGATGTAGGTGGCCCAGCCGAGGAGGTTGGCGACATCGGTGATGAACAGGTCGATTTCGGCGGAGGTCCCAGAGGAGACAGAGTAGCAGGCCTCGGTAGAGCCGAGGGACTTGGCGGCGTTGGCTGGATACGCCGAAGGGTTGGCGTCTATGCCTAGGGTGGTCAGGATGAAAATGGGGCTGCAGGGATTGGACTGCTGGTTGAACTCCTGGATGTTGGTGTAGTTGTCGCCATCGGGGTCGGCATTGGCATCGTTGACCAGAGGGTCGAGGCAGGAGTAGGACCGCTCGTAGGTGTCTGGCATGCCGTCGTTGTCGTCATCAGGGTCCATGCAGTCGGCCAAGGTATCGCCGTCGGTGTCCGGGAAGCCTTCGTCGGTGAGGCCATCGAGGTCGTTGTCGCTGCCATCGCACACTTCGGGTGTGCTATTGGCGTCGAGGGGGTCGGAGCCGGCAGCTAGCTCTTCCTCATCGGAGAAGCCGTCGTTGTCATCGTCGGGGTCACAGGCGTCGGCTGAGCCGTCGCCGTCGACATCCGGCTGGTCGATGTAGATCACGGCATCGAAGACGGAGCCGTCGAAGGTGCCGTCGCCGTCAAAGTCGGCGATGAAGTAGCCATCGATGTCGGTGAGAGAGGGGTTGCCAAGGGTGACGTCGGAGACGCCCGCTGCGAGGGCGGAAATCGTGATGCGCGCTAGGACGCCGGAGCCGGAGTCCGGGCAGACTGAAGCCTTAAGGTCGATGGCGGAGGCGTAGAAGGAGCCATCGGAGTCCGGCGTGGGATGGGAGAAGTTTCGGACGTTGGAGCAGCCATCGGCGGCCTGGAACATCTGGACGTTGATGGCGGAGATGTTGATGAGTGCAGGGTCGTAGTTGATGTAGGTGGCCCAGCCGAGGAGGTTGTGGACATCGGTGATGAACAGGTCGATGTCGGCGGAGGAGCCGGAGGAAAGCGAGGTGCAGGCCTCGGTGGAGCCAAGGGAGGCGGCGGTGTTGCCGGAGGGGTCGGCATCGATACCGACCGTCGGCTCCACCTCACAGGCGTCGCCGATGCCGTCGCCGTCGGAGTCGGCCTGGTTCGCGTTGGGAGTGAAGGGGCAGTTGTCGTTGACGTCGGGGACGGTGTCGCCGTCATCATCGTCATCGCAGGCGTTACCCACGCCGTCGCGGTCAGCGTCCGCCTGGTCTGAGTTGGCTGTGAGCGGGCAGTTGTCAGTAGCATCAACTACACCGTCGTTGTCGTCATCTGGGTCGCAGATGTCATCCAGGCCATCGGAGTCGTTGTCCGGCTGATCGATATTGATCTGGGCGTCGAGTACGGGGCCGTCGAATGTGCCGTCGCCGTTGGTATCGCCGATGAAGCTGCCATTGACGGCGGTCAGGGAGGGGTTGGCGATGG
>CAZXAF010000263.1:0-2306 GCA_964638905.1 uncultured Dehalococcoidia bacterium | reverse complement strand
CGGCTGTAGGTGTGGGGTTGGAAGAGGCAGACCAGGCGGCGACCGGGGAAGCGCTGGCGGGCGGCGGCGATGGTGGCGCTGATCTCGGTGGGATGATGAGCGTAGTCATCCATGATAGTGATGCTCGCCGCTTCGCCCACGAACTGAAAGCGTCGCTTGACCCCTCGAAAGCGAGCGAGAGTTTCCCGCACGGCCGGCTTGGGCAGGCCGAGAATGCGCGCCACAACGATGGCAGCCAGGGCATTATTCACTTGATGGCCCCCTGCCAAATTGGTCTCGAAGGCCGTGTAGGGCTCTTCGCCGTATTTTAGCAGAAAAGTATACCCGCATATACCCTTTGGCGAAAGATTTTCGGGGAAAAATCCTTCGTTTTTTTTTAGACCATAGCGAATGACCGTGGCCTGAATGGGCGGCTCGGCCTCCGGATGGGCGAGCATGTCGCGGATGGTGGGGTCGTCGGCGCAGGCGATGACGAAGCCGTCGGCCGCCACCTGGGACATGAACTGTCGGAAGGCATCGGTCAGACGCTGGAAGCTGCCGTAGAAGTCCAGATGATCGGGCTCGATGTTGGTGACCACCGCCACCTGCGGCCGGTAGTGAAGGAAGGCGCCGGCGAACTCGTCGGCCTCCACCACGATGTGCTCACCTCGGCCGGCGTGGGCGTTGGTGTCCAGGTCGACTATCTCGCCACCTACCAGGAAGGTGGGGTCGCAGCCGGCATCCTTGAGCATTAGGGCGATGAGAGCACTGGTGCTGGTCTTGCCGTGAGTGCCGGCCACGGCGATGGCCTGGCGTCCCTCCAGCAGACGGGCGATCATCTCCGCTCGCTGGAGAACGGGCAGGCCGCGGCGTTTGGCCTCCGTGAGCTCGGGGTTGTCGGGCTGGCTGGCTGCCGTGTACACCACCATCTGGGCGTTGCCCAGGTGGTCGGCGGCGTGGCCCTGGTAGATGGTGGCTCCTTCTTCCTGCAGGCGTTCGGTGAGGGGCGACAGCCTGAGATCGGAGCCGGAAATCTGGTGACCCCAGGCGAGGAGGACGTGGGCGATGGCCGACATGTGGATGCCGCCGATGCCCACCAGGTGGACGCGCTGGGGGATGCCCTTCGGCCTCACCTGGCCACCTCCAGCAGCAGGCGAGCGATGCTTGCGGCGGCGTCCGGGCGGGCCAGGCGACGGGCGGCCTCGGCCATGGTGGCCCGTCGTGCATCGTCGGCCAGGAGCTGGCCCATCAGGGGGAGCAGACCGTTCAGCTTGTTGTCCTCGACCACCAGGGCTGCTCCGGCATCGGCCAGGAGACGGGCGTTGAAGCGCTGATGACCGCCGGCGTAGGGATAGGGCACGAGGATGGCGGGCAGACCAATGGCCGGCAGCTCCCCCATCACCGAGGCGCCAGCGCGCATCACCGCCAGGTCGGCGGCGGCCATAGCCCAGGGCAGGTCTTCGTGCAGGTAGCCGTACAGGTGGTAGCGGTCTCGCAAGCGGTCGGGCAGGTCGCGGCGCAGGCGCTCCAGCGGCGGTTGATGGCGCTGACCGCTCAGGTGAATCACGTGACATAACTCCAAAAGCTGGGGGAGATGGTCGCCGACCATGCGGTTGAGTGTGCGGGCGCCGTGCGTGGCGCCGGCGATGAACAGGACGCGCTCTCGGCTGTCGATGTCAAGGCGACGACGCCCCTCTGGCTTGTCTACCTGCCAGAAGATCGGGCGGACGGGGTAGCCGGTGACCACTGTCTTCGCTCGAGGCAGGTAGGAGAGGGAAAGGTCGCTGGTGACGGCCACCCGCTGGGCCAGGCGGGCCATGAGGCGAACCGCCCAGCCGGGACGGACATCGGGCAGGTAGACCACCAGAGGAATGCGACCGGCAGTGCGGGCGGCCAGGGCCATGGGCACGCTGGCGTAGCCGCCGGTGGTGAGGATGGCCTGCGGCTGAAACTGGCCGATGACCTCTCGCGCTTGGGATACTCCTCTGCTCAGCTTGACCAGGCTGGCGGCTAGTCCCCAGGGTGAGCGGCCGCGAATGGCGCCGGCAGCTACGGCGCGGAAGGGCAGGCCTGCTTTGGTCACCAGTTCCTTTTCGATGCCGCTGGGCGTGCCGACGTAGAGGGCGTCCAAGGCCTTGCCCTCGCCCAGTTCCTCGGCGAGGGCTGTAGCTACGGTCAGGGCGGGATAGACGTGGCCTCCGGTGCCGCCGCCGCTGAGGACAACCTTCATCTCCTCTTCCTTCGGATCATTTCCCGCTCTAGGTAGCTCCTGTCGCGGCCGTAGCGGGACACGCTCAGAAGGACGCCCACTCCGGCCAGGACGGCCA
>CAZXAF010000262.1:0-2310 GCA_964638905.1 uncultured Dehalococcoidia bacterium | reverse complement strand
TGCCGTCGATGGTGCTCTGGCCGGTGCCGTAGCGGTTATCGAACAGGTGCTTGGTGTCGGCCTCGTTGACGGCGATGATCGGGTAGGCGAGGGCGCCGTCGTTGGCCATGGCCTGCAGGCGGATGACGCCGGTTGTGGTCTCCTCGGTGCCTCCGAGGACAGCGGGCAGGAGCTCTCGGTGCTCCTTGTGGAGGGTGCTCACCAGGTCGGCGCCGTCGTCCAGGGTTATCTGGGGCCCCTGCGCGAGGGCGGCCTGGATGTGGCGGTAGTAGGCCTCGGTGTCCGCGCCGCGTACGGCGAACACGGGGATGTTGTACTCGCTGACCAGAGCGGCGGCCACGTCGTCCTGGGTGGAGAGAGGATTGCTGGCGCAGAGTGTGAGCTGAGCGCCGCCATCGGCCAGGGCCAGCGCGAGGTTGGCCGTCTCGGTGGTGACATGCAGGCAGGCGGAGACGCGCACGCCGGCCAGCGGCTTCTCCTTCTGGAAGCGGCGGCGGATGAGGTCGATGACCGGCATCTCCCGCGCTGCCCACTCGATGCGCAGCGCGCCCTCGGGGGCCAGGCTCAGGCTCTTCACGTCGAAGTCCAGACGCGGCTTCGCTTGCACTTATTGGCCTCCTTCCGAAGCCTTCTCTTCCGTCTGCTGATCGAGCACCACTATCTCCCGTCCGGCCTCGGCCCGGCGGCGGGCCAGAACACGGCGCAGCAGGGCGGCGACGCCGAGCATGTCCTTCCGCCGCGCGCCTGACTCGATTAGGCGGCACTTCTCTCGATAGCCCAGCCGTTCGTACATGCGGATGGCGGCCTCGTTCTTGGTGCTCACCGTCAGCAGCACATCGGGGCAGGTCTTGAGCAGCTCGGCGGTGACGGCGCTGGTGGCGATGCTGCCGTAGCCTTGGCCACGATAGCGGGAGTGGGTCATGACGTTGCCCACCAGGGCCAGGCCCTGGGAGGGGGCGACCACGTGGGTGCCGGCCATGGCCACCAGCGTTCGGCCGGCGAAGACGCCGTAGTACACTCCCCCGTCCAGCACGGCGGCCGAATAGAAGGCGAAGCCATCGGCGCGCTGGAGGGCGTTCACTGCCCCGATATCCCGCCGCCTGAGACGGCGTGCGGTGCCCTGCGCCGGCCGAAAGGTCTCGGCTGACACGGACATGCGCAGGGAAGGCTCCGGCCGCGATAGGACGAAGTGGCGCTGGGCGACGTCCAGGTGATCGAGCTGAAAGGTGGCGAAGGTGAACCGCGGGCCCGGGTGAAGGCGAAGGAGGGCAGCCAGGGCCTGCGGTTCGCCGATGGTCACCAGAGCGGGGCCCAGGCCGCTGCGGGTATGGACGGCGAGCGCCTGGCCGTGAGGGCCGTGGGCCTGCCACCACTCGCTGTAGGGGAACAGGCGTGGCTCCAGGTAGGCCAGGGCGTAGGCGGCGTGGGCCCGCCGTCCTTCCAGCAGGGGCCGAATGGCCTCGGGCTCCCTGAGCCGCTCGATGACATACTCGGCCCTCTGTTTGGCCGCTGCCTTGGCCCCGAAGATGGTCGCCTTCAGCCTATCGGTCAGCATCCTCAGCTTCCCGTCGACTCGCTCGTCATATACTTGCCGATGATCGGCGACAGGTTCCGCTTCGTCTCCTCGGGCACCATGTCCAGAGGCGTCACCAGGGCGTCCTGGAGGGCGCTGGCGCAGAGGCAATCGCGGCGGGCGGGCAGCCCGGACAGGGCGAGACGCACCGTCCGCTGGGCGGCCTCCACCGTCTTGGTCAGGTTCGACAGGATCATCTCGGCGGTCACCGATTCCTGCCCCTCGTACCAGCAGTCGTAGTCGGTAACGCAGGCCAGGGTTGCGTAGCAGATTTCCGCCTCGCGGGCCAGCTTGGCCTCCGGCAGGGCGGTCATGACGATGAGGTCGGCTCCCCAGGAGCGATAGAGGTTGGACTCAGCCCTGGTGGAGAAGGCCGGGCCCTCCATGACCAGCAGGGTGCCGCCGTTGTGAGCGGTGGCGCCGGCCTCCTGCGCCGATCGCCAGAGGGCATCTCGCAGGACGGGGCAGAAGGGATCGGCGAAGGCGATGTGGGCGGTCAGGCCCCGACCGAAGAAGGTGGACGGACGGTCCTTGGTGCGGTCGATGAGCTGGTCGGGCACCGCCAGCTGGCGGGGCTCGATCTCCCGGCGGAGGCTACCCACAGCGCACACGGCGATGATGAACTCCACCCCTAGGGTCTTGAGGGCGTACACGTTGGCCTGCGACGGCAGCTCCGAGGGGAGGATGCGATGGCCGCGCCCGTGGCGAGGCAGGAAGGCCACTCGCACGCCGTCCAG
>CAZXAF010000261.1:0-2337 GCA_964638905.1 uncultured Dehalococcoidia bacterium | reverse complement strand
ATGCCATCGTGGAGGTGGCCTCCGCTGGCCGGACGGCCCTCTACATCGGCGACATGGTCCAGCATCCGCTGATGCTGGAGCGCCTGGCCTGGATATCTTCCTACGATGAGATGCCCCTGGTCTCCCTGGAGACTAAGAAGCGTATCCTGGAGCGAGCGCTTGCCGAGGATCTGTTGCTTGTCGGTGTGCACTGCCCGCCGCCGGGCCTCGGACGCCTGCGGATGGTGGAGGGCAAGCGGAAGTGGCAGGCGCTATGAGCACCGGTCATGCCCTTACCCTCCGCCGCACGGCCCTCTACGCCCAGCACGTCGCTCTGGGCGGGCGCATGGTACCCTTCGCAGGCTGGGAAATGCCTATCCAGTACAAGGGGATCGTCGAGGAGCACCACGCCGTTCGGCGGCGGGTCGGCCTGTTCGACGTCTCCCACATGGGCCGCCTGGAGGTGACCGGCCCCGACGCCGCCTCCTTCCTGCGCAGCCTGGTGACCTACGACATCGCCGGGCTGGAGGTGGGCGCAGGCCACTACGGCGTCGTCTGCCAGGAGGACGGAGGCATCCTGGACGACGTGTACGTCTTCCGCCTGGCCGATGAGCGCTTCCTGATGGTGGCCAACGCCGCCAACGCGGAGGCGATCCGCGATTGGGCGCAGCGGCACCTGGCGCCCTCGCTGCGGGCCACAATGGAGGATCGCCAGGCGGAAACGGTCATGGTGGCCCTCCAGGGCCCCGATGCCCGGCGCCACCTGGCTCGCCTGCTGCCGCCCCTGGCCGAGGACCTGCGGCTCCGCCGCTGCGCCGAGGTCTCCCTGATGGGGGCAACGGCTTTCTTCTCCCGCACCGGCTACACGGGCGAAGACGGCTTCGAGGTCGTCTTGCCGGCCGAGGCGGGCGTCACGCTCTGGAAGTGGTTCGTGGAGCAAGGCGTACAGCCCTGCGGCCTGGGCGCCCGCGATACCCTGCGCCTGGAGTCGGCTCTCCTTCTCTACGGCAACGACATCGACACCACCACCAATCCCCTCGAGGCCGGCCTGGCCTGGGTGGTGACCCTCGACGATGGCGCTGATTTCGTCGGCCGCGAGGCCCTCCTGCGCATCCGCGAGGCCGGCGTCCAGCGTAACCTGGCCTGCCTCAAGGCCCTGGGCCGAGGCGTCATGCGAGCAGGCTATCCCATCCTGCACTCCGGCCGGCGAGTAAGCGAGCTGACCAGCGGCGGCTTCTCTCCGACGCTGGAGGTGAGCATCGGCATGGCCTATCTGCCCACGGATCTGGCCAGCGTGGGCACGGAGGTGGAGGTGGATGTGCGGGGCAGGCCTCTGCAAGCGCAGGTAGTGCAGAGACCGTTCTATAAGCGTCCGAAGGCGAGCTAGCGCTGGTAGCCGGGCGCCCCTTGGAGGCAGACCTGAAGGTCTGCAGCTACGAAATGGGGAGCGGCCGGCGTCGTAACTGCAGGGCTTTAGCCCTGCCTCGTGTGGCATCATTCTGTTCATGGCTATAAGCCCGCGTCTTCCTACAATTGACAATTGATGCTGCGGGATTTATCCAGCAGGGTTAGAGAGTTCACCCACCGGTGGTGAACCAGTCGCAGCCCCACCCCCTCATTGACTTGCCTTTCCCTCGGCGCTAATCTGATGCTTAATCAGTGTATAGGAGGGGAGCCTTGCCTAGCCCTACCGACCGCCGGTACACCAAAGAGCACGAGTGGGTGCGTGTCGAAAATGACCTTGGCACCGTCGGCATCACCGACCACGCCCAGGACCAGCTTGGCGACATCGTCTATGTGGACTTGCCCTCGCCTGGGACGCAGGTCAGGCAACTGGAGAAGCTGGGCGAGATCGAGTCGGTGAAGGCCGTCTCCGAGATCTACTCGCCTATCAGCGGCGAGGTGGTGGAGGTCAACCAGGAGATCATCGACAGGCCGGAGCTGGTGAACCAGTCTCCCTACGAGGAGGGCTGGCTGGTGCGCGTCCGCCTGGCCGAATCCGCCGAAGTGGACAGCCTCCTCACCCCCGAGCAGTACGACGAGTTCGTAGCGCAAGCTCAGGAGACATGACCCTTCCCTACATCGCCAACACTGCCGCCGACCGGCAGGCCATGCTGGACGCCATCGGCGTCGCCTCGGTCGAGGAGCTGTTCGCTGACATCCCGGCCGAGTTCCGCGTCGATCGGCTGAACCTGCCGTCCGCCCTCTCCGAGCCGGAGCTGGTGCGCGAGCTGTCGGCCCTGGCCGCGAGCAACCGGCCGGTCGACAGCATGCCTTGCTTTCTGGGCGGAGGAGCCTATCGGCACTTCATCCCCAGCGTGGTCGGCGAGGTCATCGGCCGCAGCGAGTACGCCACCG
>CAZXAF010000260.1:0-2337 GCA_964638905.1 uncultured Dehalococcoidia bacterium | reverse complement strand
CGCCCCGCTCCTCCAGGTAGCGCATCACCCCCGCGGCGGCGTCCAGGCCGAAGGCACTACCGCCGCTGAGGAGGACAGCATGGATGCGCTCCACCAGGTTGCCGGGGCGCAGAAGGTCGGTTTCGCGGGTACCGGGGGCGCCGCCGCGCACGTCGACGGCAGCGACGGCGCCCCCTTCGTGCAGAACTACGGTACAGCCGGTGGCTGCCCGTCGATCGGTCCAGTGGCCGACGCGCAGGCCGGGGATGGCAGTGATGGCGTCAGGCAGCACTGGTGCTTACTACTAGGCCTCCCGCTCCCAGGCCACGGACATACCCATGCCGCTGCCCAGGCACAGCGTGGTCAGGCCCCAGCGAGCGTTGCGCCGCTCCATCTCGTAGGCCAGGGTGCCCAGCAGGCGGCCGCCGGTGGCCCCCAGAGGGTGACCGAGAGCGACGGCGCCGCCGTTGACGTTCAGCCGCTCATCCCATTCACTCGTGCCCAGCCCGCGCATCACCGCAGCGACCTGGCAGGCGAATGCCTCATTCAGCTCGATGAGCTCGAACTGGTCCAGCTTCATGCCGGTGCGCTTGAGCAGCTTCTGGGTGGCAGGCAGCGGACCGATGCCCATGATCTCCGGGTCGACGCCAACGGTGGCGGCAGCGCGGTAGGTCAGCAGCGGCTTGTAGCCCAGCTCCTTGGCCTTCTCCTTGGACATCAGCAGCACCAGGGTGGCGCCATCGGTGCGAGGGCAGGAGTTGCCGGCCGTCACCGTGCCGTCGGGCTTGTAGGCTCCCTTCAGCGTGGACAGCTTCTCCAGACTGCTCTCGCGGCGGGGGTTCTGGTCCTTGTCTATGGTCTCTTTGCGACCATCGAGGTACTCGATAGTGAGGGGAACGATCTCCCGGTCGAACCTGCCCGCGTCCTGGGCAGCCACCGCCCTCTCCTGGCTCGCCTGGGCGAACTTGTCGGCGTCCGCGCGGGAGATGTTGTACACCTCGGACAGCTTCTCCGCCGTCTGCCCCATGTTCATGATCCAGGGCGCCTTGATGCTGAACCACTGGGGCAACAGCTTGGCCTGCCTGTCCTGGTACATATTCCAGTTTTCCCGCTTCATGAACTCCATCGCGACCTGCGGGTTGTCGAAGGACAGGGCATCGCCCCCCGGTGGTATGGGCCCCAGGCGGTCCATGGTCTCCGCGCCACCAGCCAGGACAATGTCCGACATGCCGCATATGATGGCGTGAGCCCCCATCAATATACATTGGAGAGCAGACGCACACTGCTTGTTTATGTCGGTGGCCGAGATGGTGTCGGGAAAGCCCGCCTCGAACAAGTACATACGGGCGCGGACCAGCCCGCCCGCCAAGCCCACCGAGCCCATGCTGAACTCGTCTATCAGGTTCGGGTCCAGCTTGTTCCGCTCGACGATGGCTTTCATCAGGGGCACCACCAAGTCGACGTGGGTGATATCGCGAAGGACGCCTCTGGCTCCCGCCCTTGCAAAGGGCGTCCGCACGGCATCAACAACAACCGCTTCTGTCATCCTCTTCCTCCTTTCAGCGGCCTACGCTGCTTGACTCACCGCTGACAGAGCGGGCAAAAGTGAGTGCTTCGCCCGCCTACTTTGATACGCTCGATAGGTGTGCCGCAATTGTAGCAGGGCTCGCCTGTCCGCCGATAAACCTTCACGTGCAACTGATGCTGACCTTCGCGGCCCTCGGCGTCCACGTAGTCGCGGAAACTGCTGCCGCGATGGCCCATCGCCTCCACCAGGACGTCCCCGATGGCCTTGTGCAACCGCCTCAGCTCATCGGCAACCAGGCTCTCGGCTGGCCGACGGGGATGGATGCCCGCCAGGAAGAGCGCCTCCTCCGAGTAGATGTTGCCCAGGCCAGCCAGCGCCGCCTGGTCCATCAGCACGGCCTTTATGCTAGCCGATCTGCCATCCATGAGCGAGCGCAGGGTCTGGGGGGTCACGCCCTTCAGGGCATCGGGCCCCAGCTTACCCACGATCGGCTCCGCTTCTTCCACCAGCCACATATTGCCCAGCTTGCGCAGATCAGTGTAGCGCAGCTCATTGCTATCATCCAGCGAAAGGGAAATCCGGAGATATGGTTCCTGGGGCGCGTCCTTGGGCCGATGGAGAAGAGCGCCCGTCATCCGCAGGTGAACGATGAGATAGCGCCCATCGGAAAGGTGGAACAGGAGGTACTTGCCCCGTCGAGAGATACGCTCTATCCGCTGCCCGACCAGGGCGCGGGCAAACTGCGCCGGCGACGGCCACCGAACGATGCGCTCCGCCCCCGGCAATACGCGGACGGCGGTGAAGGCGCGGCCCACCACCCGCGACAGGAG
>CAZXAF010000259.1:0-2354 GCA_964638905.1 uncultured Dehalococcoidia bacterium | reverse complement strand
GTGGCCTCCGCCTCGGTCTCAGCCGTGGCCTCCGGCGCGGCCTCTGCCTCGGCGCCGCTCTCCTCCTCAGCGGGAGTCTCCTCCTCGACCTCGATCTCCGTATCCAGGATGAGCTCCATCTTCTCCTTGCCGCTCCCCGGCTTGCCTTTCAGGCGAAAGAACTTCATGACTGCTACTTGCTGTCTTCTCCGGTCTCAGCGCGGGCTTGCGGCCCTACGCCCAGGTGATGCCTGAGACCTAGCAGATCATTCAGCAGGTCCTGGACGGGGACGTCCTCCAGCTCTGAGGCCAGGGTGGTCTCCCCAACCTCCTCCTTGGCGTCGCGGAAGATGTCCAGCAGGCCAGCGTCGAGGGAGTCATCCGCCTGGGATGGGCCGCCCTCGCCTCCGAGCGCTGTTTCTTCGGCCTCGATCTCGCTATCCGCCTCGGCGCCTATCTCGGTCAGAAGGTCGCCGCCGGGCGCGCTGGCTTTCTCCTCGAGGGGAGCGTCGCCTTCCGCCTTCACCTTTGCGTCGCTGTCGTCCTGATCGGGAGCCTGCTCCTCGGCTTCCGTATCCAGAACGAGCTCCTTTTCCTCTTCATCGTTCTCCCGCTTGCGTTTGCGGCCAAATAATTTCACAGTTGTCACCTCCCCCTAGCTCATGGGCTGGGTCAGGGTATCCGAGAACATGCTGCTGGCCATAGGCGGCACCACAAGGAGAACAACGCCGGTGGCGCACAGAGTGAAAGCGCCGAACAGCGCCATCTTGAAGCTGTGCCCTCCGGCCGCCGCCCTGGGGGCGAAGGCGTTCACCAACGTCAGCGACAGGATCACAGCCATGACCATCAACTGGATGAAGCCCGTATTGAACTCCTGGAAGCTGAGCGCGCTGGGAATGCCGATCTCCTCCGGCCTGAGAGAGGTAGTCTGCTCGCCGCTGACGATGGTTTGAGCCTGCACGAGCTTGGTGTTGAAGGCGGATACGACCTCGGTAATGAACACCAGGATGCCGGCCAGGGCGATGTGCATGGGCACCACCACGTAGCTGAAGGTAGAGGAGACAAGCTTGCGCTTGGCCCGCAGAAGCGAGACCCTGAGAGCCATATCCGCCGAGAACCGGCCCGCCCTCTCCGCATCCCCGCCCAGGTTGACCGAGTCCCAAAAGGAGCGCACCACCCTGTGCACCAATTCGCTGCCGGTCTCCGCCATGAAGCGCAGCCAGGCGCGGCTAGTCTCCACGCCAACGGCGACACGGGTCAGCAGCCTCTTCAGCTCCGGCTCCAGGGAGCCGATCGCCCGCTGGTCTATGTGCCCCAGGCTCTCGATGACGGTGCTGCCGCGGGCGGCGGTCACACCACCGAGAGAGCGCAGGAAGTCGGCGATGTCCCGGTCACGGCTGTCCACCTTGCGCTCGAGCAGATGGGTGACGACACCCACCGGCAGTACGAGAAGCCCGCTGACGATGAGGGCCAGGCCCATGCTCTGGAAAACGAAGTAGGTCAGCAAGCCCATCAGGACAGCGGCTGGGAAGAGAAGGCGAGCGAGGCGGGCCATCAGCTTCTGCTCCGGCGATTTGTCCCGCAGCTTATGGACCACCGGGTCGAAGGGAGCGATACGGTAGATCAGCCAGGCGCCCAGCCCGGCGCTAAAGATGGCCACGATCTCCACGGTCACGATGAGGAAAGAGCCCAGGGCATAGATCATGTTGGAAATGAGGGCCACCAAGACCACCAGGTTTGCCGATACCATGAGGGCGACAAAGGCGTCTGTCCACTTGCGCAGGGACTCCAGGTCCGTCTCGTATTTGTTGGTGTAGTCCTCCATCTGGACGTGCGTCTCCCGCTCCAGGAAGACAGACTCTGACTCGCCGGAGGCGAGAGAGTTGCCGAACCGCAGGAGGAAATGGCGCATCACCTCGTCCTCGGCGCCCTCGGCGACCACCTGGCAGGCGGTCGTGAAGTCATGGCCCAGGCTGCTGACCAGGTTGGCCACCTGGGCGAAGTAGGGGCACGGTCCGTAGTTGAGCCTGGCGGCAGCCTCGAAGAGCTGCTCGCGGCTGACGTTGGCACTGGAGATGCAAGAGAGGTAGGTGAGAACGGTCAGCAGGTCGTACTGGTTGGCGTCGGGGTCGAACAGCCAACCGCTCTTGACGCGCGCCAGGGCTGGATCCCTGCCGCGAGAGTCCTCCTCTTTAGAAGAGGCCTTGCCTCTTAGCCTTTGCCAGAATCTGATAAAGCTCATAAAAGTCCTTAATTCCGGAGCGGTGCAGCTTCTCTAGCACCTTAGCCCGCCGTTCCACCTCCTGGTACATGACCCGACGTTTGTTGGCGGGTATGCCCCGCTTGACGGCGATCTTGTTCTCCAGAAGGTAGCT
>CAZXAF010000258.1:0-2356 GCA_964638905.1 uncultured Dehalococcoidia bacterium | reverse complement strand
GAAGGCCTGGAACCACAGGGGGTCCGACAGCTTGGCCAGCACCTCCTGCGGCCCGAACTCCTCGACGATGACCAGCGTGACCTGGCGGGCGAGCTTGGTCATCCGCTCGAAGAGCCACCTGGGGGCCGCCCCGTAGTGCAGGGGCAGGTGGGCCACGCCGGTGCGAGCGCCGGTGGACATGCCTGATCCTCCAAAGGCAAGAGTATCAGAGGCTCGATAGGAAGTGAAGCGGGATGAGTCGGGCGAGCTACCGCACCGTCGTTGCGATCAGCAGAGCAGCTCCCCACCCCATCGCCACCACGAATCACACGACGGCGCTCGCCAGCATGAGGGGGAGGCAGAGGATGATGGGAAGTGGGACTAGGGCTTCAGTTCCCCGCTGGGGAGCCTCCTACGTACGCCGAAACGGCATGCCAGATGAGGCGAAGGCTGCTTCAAGCCTATCCATCGTGGCATCGCGTAGCTTCTCTAGCTTGGCCTGCAAATCCTGCAACTCTTGGTCGGTCAGAACAGCAGAGAGTTCCTCGGCAAGCCGATTCCCGACAGGAAAGGCATCGGCAAGCTTGCGTTCGCCCTTTTCCGTCATGCGAACCCAGGTCTTGCGGCGGTCACGCCTGTCAAAGACTCTCTCCACGAAGCCTGGCTCTTCTAGCCTGTCCACCAGCCCAGTTATCGTCTGGCTAGCCTTGACCATGGCTCGCCCTATCTCGCCGGTGGTGATGAGCCCGTCCGCTTTCTTCAGGATAGCCAGGAGATGGAGCTGGGGAAAAGAAAGATTGTGTGGCAGGAGAGCCAACTCGGTCAGCTTGAAGATGGCGTTGTAGGCCTGATAGAGCGTCATCCACTCCTCCATGCCCCTGCCGCCCTCAAGCTTGGGCTGCTTTCCTTTGTACTGTCGTGTCGTCACTAGACCCGTCCTCCCTCCTTTTGTTCCTTGGGCGTCGGCGTTCGCCGCGCCTCTTCCTTCTGCCTATCTCCGTAGCGAATTCAAGTAGTCCCTGATCCAGCCCTTTGCGTCCGCCGGCAGAAACTGGTCCTGCCCCAACTCGCTCGCAATCTGAAGCCCGTAGCCTACGACCAGGACGAAATGGGCCAACTGGCGGGGGTCTACGCTGTCCGCGATCTGGCCGTCGGCAACACCCTTGGCGATCATGGGCTCGAACTCCTTCAATAGCGGTGCCGCCCTTGTCGCCAGCCGCTGTCGGAAGCCCTCGTGTACGCACGCCATACCAGCAGCAATACCAGTCCGGACATAATGCCCCGATTCCAGCTTGAGAGTGCTGGGCAAGTCGTCGAGCACCTCAAGCAGGCGGTCGATAGGATGTTCCTTGGTTCGTATGTGGGAGTGAGCCCCTTGTTCGACGAGTAGCCGGATCGACTCGTCAATAACGGCGTAGCCAAGTTCCTCCTTGGACGAGAAGTAGTAGTATAGGGTGCCCCTTGTGCAGCCGGTTTCTTCGAGGATGTCGGTGATGCTCGTATGGTAGTAGCCACGGCTGGCGAACAGCCTGAGGGCTGCATGAAGGATGCGTATCCTAGCGTCTGAAGTTGAACGAGGCATTGTACTGACTGGTTGGTATCTTACCCTCCCTTTCACATCCGTGTCAAGTTTCAGCGCTGTGTCCTAACGTAGCTAGCTTCGCCAGGGTGTTGGCCTCCATGCAGTCCTCCTCGCCGAGTAGTGCTGATGAGTTGTTGTTCCTCCATCGCCACCACGCGCCACACGATGGCGTCCGCCAGCAGCTGGTGGTGATTGTGGCCGAGAGGGAGTACCCCCTAGCCCTGGGCCGCTATGCGGCTATTGCGACTTCTTGGAGATATGCCCCGAGGGCAAGGGCTTCGTTGAATCTCAGCCTGCCGTGCTAGAGGAAGAGGCGCCCTTCGAGTAGGAAGCTCTTACCGCCGCTCTCTACGAACCGACGGCCATGCTGCAGTTCACCGGTGCCGTAATGAGAATGAGGAACGCGTCGTACCCGTCGAGCGGCCCCATGTTGGAGATGTCGGGTCTATCAGGGAAGTGCCGCTCCCAGCCTCCACCTACTAGCCGAGCGGCAGGTGGGCTTCGCCCGTGCGAGCGCCGGTCACCTGCCGCCGGCCTCCCCCGCCGTCAGGGCCTCCGCCGCCCTCACCGTGTTCGTCAGGAGCATGGCCACCGTCATCGGGCCGACGCCGCCGGGCACGGGGGTGATCGCCGCCGCCTTCTCGGCCACCGCCTCGAAGTCGACGTCGCCCACCAGCCGATAGCCGCTCTTGCGAGTGGCGTCCTCCACGCGGTTGATCCCCACGTCGATGACCACCGTGCCCTCGCGCACCATGTCGGCGGTGATCGCCTTCGCCCTGCCCATGGCCGCCACCA
>CAZXAF010000257.1:0-2375 GCA_964638905.1 uncultured Dehalococcoidia bacterium | reverse complement strand
ACACCCACGCCCAGCGAAGCCGACGTGGAGATCAGCGGTCAGCAGTTCGTCAGCCCGCCCACCGAGATCCCCGTCTCCCAGAATGTCGACATCACTCTTCGCAAGACCCTCCACAACAACGGCCCCTCCGGCCCCGTGGAAGTCACCATCTCTACCGCTGCCTCCGCTCCGGCCAACTGCACAGCCACTGCCAAACCAACCAACCCTAACCAAGCCAACCTCCCCGTCAGCACCGACGTGATCATCGACGAAGTCTGGACCATCAACTGCTCCAATCCGAGTGCTAGTCAGTTCAGCTTCAATAACTCCATCGCTCTCACCCCATCCCCCGTCACTGACCCTGACCCCTCCAACAACGCGGCCTTCTCCTCGCTGACGGTCAATGTCATCCCTTAAGCCCACGCTCTCTTCTAGCTGCCGTTGACCAGCCCCATCGTGTGGCTGGTGGTAGCGATGGATTGGGCATAGCTCCCGCCTTGCGAAGCATCCCCCCTGACGCTAGGATCGAGGGCGATGCCCCTCTAGCTCCACGAGCGCTAGTGACACGGCTGAACAAGGAGGGTGAGCGATGAAGCGGTTGGGCATCCTTATGCTGACGCTGATCGGGCTGACCTCTCTTCTTGGCGGCTGCGGCGGCCAGGAGGAAACAGGCATCCTGGCCGTCGCCTTCCGCCTGGACGAGGGCTCCCCTGCGATGAGCGCCTACATCGGCGACCCCAGCCGGGATCCGTTCGAGCTACCAGCCGGGTCCTACTACATCGAGGCGGTAAACCAGGACGATGTGCTCATCTCCCTGGGGTCGGTGGACATCGAAGATGACGACGTTGTGGACTTCCCTGCGGACTTTGAGGCGGCCGGTGGCGTGGCGGATGAAGAGCGGGCCGAGCCGCTGATCACGCTCGCCGGCTTCCTGATCGACGTGGAGCTGGCTGAATACACGTTCCTGGAAATCGTCACCGGCGGGTTCAGCGAGTCCCCCTTCGATCCTGCCCTCGAGCTTCAGACGGCCGACTTCGACGGCCTACTGGCGATGTACGATGAGATTGCGGCGCAAGAGGACGCCGTCATGGCCGCCCTTTCGGAGGTGGAGGGCCGGGCGGAGGTCTCGTTGGGCATCCTGTACGTGCGCTCCCCCTGGGCACCCGCGCCCCAGCTTTTTGGCGGCTGCCATCAGGCGGTTGGCTCGTACTACGACTCCCTCCACGGCTGCGAAAACAAGGGCATTCTAGCCGGCGTCATCGAGGACTGTGACCCTATGCGCTGGAGGACTCTTGAGGAAATCGAGGAAATCGAGTTGAGGGCGCAGGCGTACGAAAGGGAGCACCAAAAGTGGGAACGAGCGGAGGACGCCGGTCGACGACTGCGAGAGCTGCAGGGCGAATGGAGAGAATACGCCTCGGGCCTCGCCGGCCCCGGAGGCCGCGCCGCGCTCGAAGAGAGGATCAGGCGCGACCTGGGAGCTCTGCTTAGCGCCGCGGACGATCCTGCCAGGGCTCGTGTGAGGGATCGCCTGACAGAGTCGTTCGTTAACAGAGTGGCCCTGGAGAACCCTCAACTGCGTCGTACAGCGACGCCAGTCGCGACGCCCACGCCATCGCCCACACCGATAGCCACCCCGACGGCCACGCCATCGCCCACGCCTACCCCTATCCCTGAAGAGACCCCAACGCCGGAGGAGACGCCCGTCATTACCCCAGAGCCGACGGAGACGCCCGCGGCGGAAGAGACGCCAACTGCCGAGGCGCAGCAGGTGACCACCGTGGGACAGTTCGCCTACTATGTCAAGCCGGAGTGCGCGATCGAGCAGAACACCATGACCCTCACCTTCAACACCAGCGGCGGAGAGGTCACCGGCGAAGGGGACGCCGCGGAATCCTGCCCCCCACCGGAGGGCTGCCCGGGTACCGGCGATGTGTCCTTCCATTGGCAGTTCAGGGGCACCTACTCCCCCGACTCGAAGACGTTCAGTGGGACCTTCGACGAGCAGGACGAAGTGCCGTCACACACCTTCTCCACCCAAGGCGACGAGAAGGTGTGCACCTTCGATGGTCTGGTGACCCGCGACTACACGGGAACCTGGCAGGCGACCCTAGAGGATGGAGTTGTGAGCGGTTCCCATGACGGAGTGGGGCCCCTCAAGTTCAACCTGAGCGTGCAGAGCTAGCGGGAGAGGGCTTCCCCACCCAGGCCTTGGCTTGCCCTGCTGTTGGCCAGCGCCATCGTGTGATTTGTGGCAGCAGCAGAGTGAGCGCAGCTTCCTCCCTTGCCAACCCCTGCGCCTGCGGCTTAGGATGAGGACTGTTGGACATCTGCACAGACGTCCGCCTTCGGTTCTACCATTCAATGCTGGCAGTAGGTGAGATGAAAGCGCTAAG
>CAZXAF010000256.1:0-2387 GCA_964638905.1 uncultured Dehalococcoidia bacterium | reverse complement strand
TCATGCCCACGCCCAAGAAGGAGCAGATGGTCGAGGAGCTGCGAGAGCGCATCGCCCGCAGCACCATCGCCGTGGGGGCTGACTATCGCGGCCTGACCGTGCCGGAGATGGACCAGCTACGGCGAAAGATGCGCAACGCCGGCGTCGAGATCAAGGTGGTGAAGAACACCCTCACCCGCCTGGCCGCCGAGCGAGCGGGCAGGCCCGTCCTCAATGAGCTCATCGATGGCCCAACTGCTCTCGCCTTCGGCTACGGCGACGTCCTGGATGTCGTCCGTGCCTTCAACGAGTACCTGCCGACGGCGCCTGCCTCCTTCTCCGTCCGCGGCTTCTACTTCGAAGGGCAGGTTCTGCCCGCCCGTGAGCTGGCGGAGCTGGCAAAGCTGCCTCCTAAGGAGGTGCTCCTGGCTCGAGTGGCCGGCCAGCTGCAAGCGCCCCTGGCAACGCTGGCAGGCCTGCTGGAGGCGCCTCTGAGCACCTTCTTGAGCCTGATGCAGGCAACCCAGCAGGAATTCGTGGGCCTGTTGGAGGTGCGCGCTCGTCAGATGGAGACGGCATAGCGCGCGTTTCGCAAGGCAATCATTCGTCAGATAACGGAGGGAGGAGAAGGACATGGCTGAGCGAGTAGACCAGGTGCTCGACCTCATCAAGGAGATGACCATCCTCGAGCTGCGCGACCTGAACCAGCGGCTCCAGGACGAGTTCGGGATCACCGCTGCTGCCCCCGTGGCCGTCGCAGCGCCGGCTGCCGCCGCTGCTGCCCCCGCCGCCGAGGCGGAGGCCGCGGAGGAGAAGACCGAGTGGACGGTCACCCTTAAGGACTTTGGCGCCAACAAGATCAACGTCATCAAGGCCATCCGCGAAATAACACCCCTAGGCCTTAAGGAGGCCAAGGAGCTGGTGGAGAGCGCTCCGGCTACCGTCAAGGAAGGCATACCCAAGAGCGAGGCCGAGACCGTTGTGAAAAAGCTGGAGGACGCGGGCGCTACCGTCGAAATGCAGTAGAATAGATGAAGCCCGAGAGTTATGGGCTGGGAGTTCGTGATCGCTGATCTTTGAGTCATGACCTTATCATGACCTGCTACGCTTGCGACAAAGAGGCCACCCATCGCTGCCCTCGCTGTGGCAAGCCCTACTGCGAGGAGCACGGCGATGATCTGTGCGCTGCCTGCCAGGATCCGGCCAGCGCTATCCCCTCGGGCGCCTTCTTCCGGGGCTCCCTGCTTGCCCTGCTGGTGGCCGCCATCTTCGCCCTCTGGCTCCTAATACAACCGCCGGGCCTGCCCGGCGGAGAGCCCGGCGAGGAGGCCGTCCTTCCCCTGCCGACGGTTACGCCTGAGCCCTTGCTCGCCAGTCCTACGGTTGCGCCTTCAGCAACGCCGACGGCGACGCTTACGGCCACGCCTACTGCCACTGCTACCGCTATCACCTCCCCAACCCCCGAGGCCTCTCCGTCGCCAGCGGCCAGTCCCGCTGCTGGGGCCACGCCGACGCCCATCCCCACCACTCCCACTCCCCAACCACAGCCCTTCATCGAATACGAGGTGCGGGCCGGCGACAATCTGAGCGCTATTGCTCAGAGCTTCGGCACCACCATCGATGAGATCGTGCGCATCAACGGTCTGGCAAGCCAGGACGTGGTCATCTCGGTGGGCCAGAAGCTTCTGGTGCCTAATCCGGCGGCCGAAGCGCCCTAGGAGCGGCGAAGGCCATGAGCCCGCCTGAGGCGGTGGAGTATCGGCCGACCATCCGCGACTTGCCTGCCTCCGAGCGCCCGCGCGAGAGGCTGCGCGACCGAGGGGCCGCCGCCCTCAGCAGCGCCGAGCTGTTAGCCATCATCCTGCGCACCGGCATCTCCTCCGAGAACGTCCTCGCCCTAGCCGGTCGGGCCCTGGCTCGCTTCGGCGGCCTGCCCGGGCTGGCCAAGGCCAGCTTCGGCGAGCTGTGCGCCGAGAGGGGCATGGGTGAGGCCAAGGCCGCACAGGTGAAGGCCGCCCTGGAGCTTGGCCGCCGCCTGCTTTCCACCCAGCCCGAGGAGCGAGCGGCGGTGCACTCGCCGCAGGACGTGGCCAATCTGTTGATGGCCGAGATGGGCCTGCTCGATCAGGAGCACCTGCGAGTGCTCCTCCTGAACACCAAGAACCAGGTGCTGGCCATGCCCGAGGTCTACAAAGGGAACGTCAACTCCACCCTGGTGCGCGTAGGGGAGCTCTTCCGCGACGCTATCCGCGAGGGCTGCCCCGCCCTCATCGTCGTGCACAACCACCCCTCCGGCGACCCCACCCCCAGCGGCGACGACATAGAGATGACCCGCCAGATGGCGGAGGCCGGTCAGCTCCTGGGCATCGATGTCCTCGACCACGTCGTCATCGGCCGCCAGAGCTACG
>CAZXAF010000255.1:0-2405 GCA_964638905.1 uncultured Dehalococcoidia bacterium | reverse complement strand
AGAACAAATCGGCGATGCCAGGCCGCCGACCTACCGTGATCATAGCACATTGGCCTCAGGTTTCAAAGAAGGGACGGCAGTCTCGCCTACTGGACGCGAGAGGTGACGTTGGCCCGCACCCAGGCCACGATCTCGTCGGTGGAGGCGCCCGGCCCGAAGATGGCCCGGAAGCCCACCTTCTGGAGGGCGGGGATGTCCTCCTGGGGGATGATGCCGCCGCCCAAAAGGGCAACGTCGTCCAAGCCGCGCTTCTTCATCTCCTCCGCCACGCGGGGGAAGAGCTCCATGTGCGCCCCCGAAAGGATGGACAGGCCCACCAGGTCGACGTCCTCCTGGAGGGCCGCCTCGGCGACCATCTCCGGCGTCTGGCGGAGGCCGGTGTAGACCACCTCCAGGCCGGCGTCGCGCAGCGCTCGCGCCACCACCTTGGCCCCCCGGTCGTGGCCGTCCAGGCCTGTCTTGGCAATAAGGACTTTGATCTTACCCTTCGTCATAGCTACCTCGTTGGACAGCTCGTTGCCCTAGCCGCCTGCCTCCAGCGCCTGCTTGAGCCTGGCCGTCTCCTCCTCCAGGAACTCCTCCAGCGTCTCCCGCGACATGGCAAGCCTCTGCATGATCCAGGTGACCAGCCCGCCTATGACCGGCCAGCTCGGGCCGTAGAATACCATCTGGGTGATCTCCGTGCCGCCGTCGGGCAGCGGCCGAAAGCGATAGCCACCGCCCATGAGAGCCAGGGGCTTCATCCTCCACTCGAAGCCCACCGGCTCCATTTTGGTTATGACGCCGGTGACCGCGCGCCTGCGCCCCTTGACCTCCTGGACGAAGCGGAAGGTGCTACCCACCGTGGGCAGGCCTTCGGACAGGTGGCGGTACTCCTTGTGGGCCTCCGGCCACATCTCCACGTAGTGCTCGCTGAACCGCATGAAAAACTCCATCACCTTGGGCGGCGGCGCCGTGGTGGCGATGGTCTTCGATATCTCCAGCATTCGTTTACCTCCGCGCTCGCTGCCTATCCAGTATCTGACGGCCGGCCCAAGCGTGCCGCAGCCTCAGTCCTGCGGCTGGGCCAGCTCCACCAGCACGCCGCTGGTGGAGCGAGGGTGGAGAAAGCAGATGCGCCCCGCCAGGCCCTGCCGCGGCTCCTGGTCGATGAACTCGACGCCCTTGGCCTTAAGCTCGGCCAGATCCCGCTCGATGTCATCGGTCTGCAAGCAGATGTGATGGAGGCCCTCGCCTCGCCGCTCCAGGAAGCGCCCCACGGCGGTGTCCGGGCCGAGGGGCTCCAGGAGCTCGATCTCGTCCTGGCCGATGGTCAGCAGGGCAGCCTTCACCCCCTGGTCCTCCTGCGTCGCCAGCTTGTGGACGGGCAGGCCAAGGGTGTCGCGATAGAAGCGCAGGGCGTCCTCCAGGCTCCTGACGGCGATGCTCAGGTGGTGGATCTTCTGGATCACTCTAGATTCCCTCCTTCTCCCGCCACTGGCGGATGTCCTGGGCGTGCTCGCGGTCGTGGCGGGCGGCGACATCAGCCCACATGCGGACGAAAGGAGCCAAGCGCTCGTCGGAGAGCGAGTCCAGGACAACCATGGTGGCCTTGCGCCCGGCCTCCAGCTCGTACATGACCTGGTCCAGGGGGAAGCTGCGGCGGAGGCTCATGAGCATGGCGTTCCACTTGTCAACCTCTGAATCCTTGAAGCTAGCCAGGGCTGGCAGATGCCCTCTGGCTACTCGCCGGAAGTCAGGCATAGCGAGCTCCTCCCAGGAGACTATGTGGGTCAGGATGTCCTTCACCGACCAGTCGTCGTCATACACGGGGGTGGTCATCTGCTGCGGCGTGAGCCCATCGATAGCGGCCAGAAGCTCCTTGCGTCCCTCCTGGAGCGTCGAGTAGATCTCTTCCCTATCGCTCATCACGGCCTCCTTACCCTAGAACACCAGGAACTCTTTTTGCTCACCGAACACCTTGCGGAGCACGTTGCAGATCTCGCCCAGGGTCACGTAGTTCTCCACGCACTCGATGAAGATGGGCATGGTGTTCTGGTCGCCGACAGCTACTTCCTCCAGGCGAGCCAATAGCTGCCGCACCTTGGCCTGATCGCGGCTGGCCCGCAACTGCCTCAGCCGCTCGAACTGGCGCTCGGTCACCGCCGGGTCCACCCGGAACCTGCCCTCCAGCGGCGGCTCCTCCGTCTGGAACCTGTTGAGCCCCACCACCGTGCGGCGGCCGGACTCGATCTGCTTCTGCACACGGTAAGAGTTCTCCTGGATCTCCCGCTGAGGGAAGCCCTGCTCGATGGCCGCCAGCGCGCCGCCGATATCATCGATGCGGTCGAGGTAGCGCTGGGCCTCCTCCTCGATGCGGTCGGTGAGCTCCTCCAGGTAGTAGGAGCCGCCGAGGGGGTCGACGA
>CAZXAF010000254.1:0-2410 GCA_964638905.1 uncultured Dehalococcoidia bacterium | reverse complement strand
CCCGCTGGTTCGGCCAGGTGCGGCAGAACTCCCGCTGCCTGCCGATCAGGATGGCACCCGGGTCGGCGTCGATGAATAGCTTCGGCAAGTCGCTGGTGCTCAGCCATTTTGCATAGCGTCCCACGATCTCGACCACGTCGGCTGGCTCTCCCTCCACGGGAATCTCTCGTGGCCACGTCAGGGTTGGTCGGCGAGACTCGCCGGGCTCCAGGTACGGCCGCCGATACACCGCCATCTCCTCATCGCTGAGGGCCCGCAACACACTGCCCGGGAGGATCCGTTCCACGAAGACGTTCTTCTCCAGGATCATCTCCTCACCAGCCGGCGACCGCAGGGCCTGGAAGATCGCCCGCGCGGCCTCGGGCCATTCCCCCCAGGTCACCGGTTGGACCACCGCCTCCATGTAGGCGATGCCCTTGACCCGGTCAGGGTGGCGATGTGCCCAGTGGAACGCAAGGGCGGAGCCCCAGTCGTGGCCCACCAGGGTAACGTTCGCTGTGAGGCCGAGCGCCTCGAACCAGGCGTCCAGATAGCGAGCATGGTCGACGAAACGGTACGAACCGCTCGGGGACTTGCCCGACTCTCCCATCCCAACCAGATCGGGCGCCAGGCAACGCGCCAGGCCCTCTACCTGGGGGATCACGTTGCGCCAGAGATACGACGACGTCGGGTTCCCGTGTAGAAACACCATCGGGTCGCCCGCGCCGGTATCGACATATGCCATCTTGCTGTCGATCACGGCGACCCGGCGTCGTTCGTGGGGGTCAGTGGCGGGAATGGGCTCGTCCTTCACCTCTCAACCTCCTCGTTCAACCCAGGAGCGGCTCTCCGTCCTGTGCGGCCAGCGCGATGTTGTCGCCTACCCCCGAATGGGTGGGCACTCAACGACGGCGGAAACCTCTGTGGGCCTCGCGACGCGTCGGCGGTGCCTAATCTTCCTCGATGGTGATGGTGATTATCGTGTCGCCGGGGGTCATGGCGGTGGTCGGATCGCGAGGCGTCAGCGATTCGGCCACGTCCATTCCGGACACCACTTCTCCAAAGAGGGTGAAGCTCCCCATCAGTCCGGAGCAGTCCATGCTGCCCGCTTGCGGCTTGAGGCAAATGAAGAACTGGCTGCCTGCGCTGTTGGGCTGTGGCGTCTTGGCCATGCCTACAGAGCCCTCCTTGAAGGGGCGGTCGCCGAACTCATCGGGGAGGGTGTAGCCGGGGCCGCCGGTACCAGTGCCGGTAGGGTCGCCTCCCTGGGCCACGAAGCCTGAGATGACCCGATGGAAAGTGATCCCGTCGTAGAAGCCCTCGCGGGCCAGGAAGACGAAGCTGTTCACCGTCTCTGGAGCTATGTCTGGGAAGAGCTGAATGCGGATGTCACCCTTCTCCGTCTCGATGGTGGCGAAGTAGGTCTTCTCCACATCTATGGTCATCGGCGGCGCCGAAACCTGGGTCGCGACAGGGGTCTGGGGCGCCACCTGGGTGGGAGTGGGCGTGGCGTCCCCCACCGATTCCCCTTCTTCCCCGTCGCCGCACGCTGTCAGCAACAGGGAAGCTGTCATGAGAGCGCAGAAGACCAACGCGCATGGCCAAAGAGACTTCACGGCTCACCTCCGATTAGCTGGATAGCCTGGTATCGCCATCCTACTCGCAGCCGTGGCGGTTGGCAAGGAGGTGGGTGGCCCAGGCAGGGGTCAGGCCAGGCCACGCTGCAAACGACGAGCAGTGCGAGGAGTGTCTAGCTAAGCCGGCGGACGCTCCCTGGACTGCCCGAAGAGGGGGATCCGCTAGGCAGGTGGAACCTGCGACGTGCAGAACGAGCAGCGCCGGGCTCCGACCGGGATCTCGCTTAGGCACTCCGGGCACTTGCGGGTCGTCGGGTCCGCCGGAGGTTCCGTACGGGACCGCGCGATCAGAGCGTTCGTTGGGACAACAATGAAGAAGAAGATGGCCGCGGCTGTGAAGATGAATGTGATCAGCGCGTTGATGAAGTCGCCATACCTAAACATGCTCTTGTTGATTTCGAATGTGAGCGCAGAGAAATCCGGCTCGCCAGCTATGGCTGCAATAACCGGTGTGATGAGGTCCTCAATCAAGGCCGTGACCACAGCAAACACCGCAAGGGCCATCACCAACGCAACCGCCATGTCAATGAAGTTGCCTCTGAGCAGGAACTGCTTGAAGTCGCTAGCCAGCTTCATCTTGACCTCCTCATCGTCACTGCAGGTTCCAATGCCGAATCATGGCTTGGAACTGGACGCATCAGTCCGGCCCGCACATGATGCCAGAGCGACTCGGAGGGCGTCAAGACGCTACGGCCACTTCATCGCCACCGCGAGCCACGTGATGGCATTGGCCAGCGGGCGGTTTGCCTGCGGCCGTCCGTCCTGATACCATACGTTAGGTTGTGGTTGAGGAT
>CAZXAF010000253.1:0-2423 GCA_964638905.1 uncultured Dehalococcoidia bacterium | reverse complement strand
GCGTGCACATCACGGCCCAGAACCACGGCTACGCCCTCGACCCCGACGGCCTGCGGGACGGGGCCGAGGTGAGCCAGGTCCACCTGAACGACGGCACCGTCGAGGGGCTGTGGCATCGGTCGCTGCCCATCATCACGATTCAGTACCACTCGGAGGCCTCGCCGGGGCCGCAGGACAACGCCTACATCTTCGACCGCTTCCTGGAGATGGTGGAAGCGGCCAAAGGGACGTAGAGGATGACGGAAGAGGTACGAGCTGGCGTTGTGAGGGGGCGGCGATGAAGATTCTTATCCAAGACGAGCACGGGGTGCGCGAACTGGAGGAAGGCTATGCGACCGAAGAGGAACTCCAGACGTTTCTGCGAGACCACGCGGAGCTGATCCCGGTGGACGAGATAGAGCTGGGGAGTCCGCCGCTTCTGTGCATCGGCTGGGAGGTCAGCGTAGCGAGCGGATCGGAAGACCTGTTGTATGTTGATGAGACAGGGCTTCTGACAATAGTGGAAACCAAGCTCCGCAAGAACCCGGAGGCGCGGCGTGAGGTAGTCGGGCAGGTTCTGGAGTACGGAGCTCAAGCATCGGCCTGGTCGCCGAACGATATTGAGGGGAAGGCCCAGAAATTCCTTTCGAGCGCCGAGTGTCCCCAGGAGTATCGGGGGCTGACTCTGGAGCAAGCCATGCGGTATTTCCTCGAAAGGACAGGCTCCCCCGCACGAGAAGCGTTTTCATACGAGAACTTTTTGAACCTAGCCAGCGGAAATCTGGAGCGCGGGCATATTAGGTTGGTCATTGCAATTGACGAGCCCCCCGATCCGCTGCTGCGGATCGTCCAGTTCGTGAACCGCTTCAGCGAGAGGTTTGAGATGTACCTTATCCAGTTGAAGCGGTTCCATGACAAGGCGTCTGATCAAAACATCTTCGTACCGGCTCTGTTCGGACGGGTTACCAGACCCGAAACCAAGCGCCGGCCTGGCCACCTGTGGGACAAGCAGAGCTTCCTGAAGCAGGCCTCCGAGAAGTGTCCGGACAGGCTGCCTATCTTAGAGCGCCTGATCGACTTCGCTGAGGCCAAGGGCGCACTGATGTGGGGGCGAGGGGCCAGCATCGGCACTTTCCAGTTCTTGTTTATGGGCCCCGGCGGGAAGAATCTGTCCGCCTTCTTTGTAGGGGCTGACGGCAAGATGTCCTTTGACTTCTGGACTCTCAGGAAATGGCTTAGGCCCGGTCCGGTGGTTTCCTACCGGGAGAGCCTTGCGCTGGCCAAAGACATACCTCAAGAAGCCATTAGCACGGACACTTGGAAGGAATTTGATGTGAGCGCATTGAGCTCACAGCAGTCGTGGAAAGCGTTCCAACGGGCAGTCCTGGCTTTGAGGGAGGCCAGTTCTAGGCAGTTCCATGAGTGATAAGCCTTACAAGGCGTGGGTGATGGCCCCGCCGCCCGAGGGAGGGGGTGCACAGTGCGCTCGCTAGTCGTACGGCTTTTCGCGGCGCTGGCGGTGCCCCTCGTGCTGGGCGGGCTGGCGGCTATGGGCTTCGGCCTGGCCGCCGAGGGCGACGGCGCCCTGTGGGTGTTCGCCTTCGGCCTGCTGGCATTCGTCGCCGGCGTGCTGTCCGCGGCGTCGGCGCTCATCGTCGCCCGGCCGACGGGCCGCTGGCCCAGGCTGGCGCGACGCGTCACCCTGGGCGTTCTCGGGGTGCTGTGCATAATCACGGCAAGCTTTCGGTTCGACATCTCGGAGCCCTACGCGCCGCTGGTGCTGCTGGCGGGAGTGGCCGCCCTGGCGCTGCTGGTCATGGACATTCGCGAGGCACATGCGGAGGTAGATGACCAAGCCCAATAAGGTGCTGATCATCGGCTCGGGGCCGATCATCATCGGCCAGGCGGCGGAGTTCGACTACTCCGGCAGCCAGGCCTGCCGCTCCCTGCGCGAGGAGGGCGTCACCACCGTGCTGGTCAACTCCAACCCGGCCACGATCATGACCGACGAGGGCATCGCCGATATCGTCTACATCGAGCCGCTGACGGTGGAGGTGCTGGCGCGCATCATCGAGCGGGAGCGCCCGGACGGCCTGCTGCCGACGCTGGGCGGCCAGACCGGCCTGAACCTGGCGGTGGCCGCCGCCGACGCCGGCGTGCTGGGCCACAACGGCGTGCGCCTGCTGGGCACGCCGGTGGAGTCCATCCGCCGGGCGGAGGACCGTCAGCTCTTCAAGGACATGCTCGAGGAGATCGGCGAGCCTGTCCCTGAGAGCGAGACCGTTACCAGCCTGGACGAGGCCCGCCGGGTGGCGCGCGAGATGGGCCTGCCGCTGGTGGTGCGGCCTGCCTACACGCTGGGCGGCACCGGCGGCGGCGTGGCGCACAGCATGGCCGACCTGGAGCACATCGTGTCCGGCGGCCTGCGGGCCAGCCCCATCCAT
>CAZXAF010000252.1:0-2436 GCA_964638905.1 uncultured Dehalococcoidia bacterium | reverse complement strand
TCCAGAAGCTGGCCCAGCGGGCGGAGCGGCTGCACGTGCTGATGAACAACTGCTACCAGGACCACGCCGTGCGCAACGCCCGCCAGATGGCCACGCTCCTGGGCGCTGCCAGCGAGCCGCCGCCGTCCGCCCCCCAGCCGAAGCTGCTGTGATGCCATCCTCCCTTGCCCACACTCGCGGCTGCGAGTAGAATGGCGTCGCTGATGGTGTAAAGGGGCGCTGATGAGTCTGCAAACTCTGGTAAGGTTCATCCCGCTTGGCACTTTCCTCTTCGTGATGCTCGCTGCCTGTCAGGAGGGGAAAAGTGCCTTCGATCTTGAAGTTGGCGACTGCATCGTTCCGCCCGAACTTGCGCAGGGTGAGGTCATGACCGTAGAGCGGGTTCGTACGGTTGACTGCTCCGAAGCGCACGACGGTGAGGTCATAGCCGTTTTCAACCTCAAGTGGGAACTGCGGGCGGCGTATCCGGGAGAAGAAGCTATTCTCCGCGAGGCGGAGCAAGGGTGCCCTCCCAAGGCATCCCTTGTGTTGTACCCAACTCATGAGTCCTGGGACCAGATGGGTGACCGAGAGGTCGCCTGCGTCCTCGAGTCCCTCTTCGATCTGCGCGTCGGAGACTGCATCAACGTGCATGAACAAGAAGGACTCATCGAGAGCGTACAGCGATTGAGTTGTTCAAAGCCGCACGACGGCGAAGTGATTGATGTTCTCACGATCCCCGGTGCGGCCTTTCCTGGCGATGATGCTATCAACGAATATGCGTGGCTGAACTGCCCTGAGGACACCGACCGGTACCTAACTCCGACACGAGACACGTGGGAGTCCGTCGGCGATCGCGACATCCAGTGCATAAAGGAGTCCTAGCCGGCCCCCCCATGGCCAACGCCCTCGTGCGGTTCATGGTGGCCATGGCCGCCGTCCGCGCCCCCTCTGATGCTATAATAATCACGCCAGGAGGGGTGACCGAGAGGCTTATGGTGCCGCTCTCGAAAAGCGGTGTGGGCTTGCGCTCACCGGGGGTTCGAATCCCTCCCCCTCCGCCAAGGCCCATCCCCAGGAGGGGTGCTGGAGTGGCCGATCAGGCACGCCTGGAGAGCGTGTGACCCGCAAGGGTCCGTGGGTTCGAATCCCACCCCCTCCGCCAGCTAGACCGACCACCTGGGCAAGAGACGAAAGATCCCCCGGCCAGCGGGGGATCTCGCTTCTGGTTCGGGGGGCTCTAGTCCGTGGACTCCTTGATGGCTTCCTCGCGGCGCGCCTGCAACTCCTCTTCCGTCTCCGCCTGCGCCTCTCGCCCGGCCTTTAGCGCATCCTCCAGCCGCCGACGTGCCGTCTCCACGCCCTCGCGCGCCCGCTTCACCGCCTGCTGGGCCAGCGCTTGCGTCTCCTCGCTGGTGCGCTCTCGCCAGGCCTCCTCCAGCCGCTGCCGCGTCTCCCTGCCGGGAGCGGGGGCCATCAGGGTGGCCCAACTAGCCCCCACAATCGCACCCAGGACAAACCCGAAAAGGAACCTCATCATTTCTTCCGTCCCTCCTTACGCCCCTCCTTGCGGCCTTCCTTGCTGCCCTTGTCGCCTCCTCCTCTCTGCGCTAGCCCGCTCAACACCCCCAGCCCTCGCCTGACCCCCGAGATGAGGCCGTAAGCGCGAATGATGGGCGACACCGCAGTGTCTGCGATGAAGGTGACCGACTCCCGCACGTTACTCACCATCGGCTTGACCCCTTCATCGACGAGGCGGCGTGCCGCCCGGAAGGCGCTGGTGGCAGTCAATCCTACCGCCACGGTCACGACGATGGCCACCAGAAAGAGGACCGTCCCGGCGATGGTGAAGGCGATAATGGTTACGTCCCGCACGTCCTGCAAACTGTCGATGCCCATAGGCGCGACCTCCTAAGCTACAACGATTGCCCGCTGAGAGGGCTGAAGCGTCATTATAGCACAACTCAAGCGTGATCTGAACAGGGATTACCCTGAGCGAGCGGTCAATTGTCGCCAGCGTTTTCGGCGATGATGCCGCCGCCCAGGACCTGCTCGCCCTGGTAGAAGACCACCGCCTGGCCGGGCGTGATCGCTCGCTGGGGCCGCTCGAAGCGCACCTCCGCTCGGCCATCGTGCAGCGCAAGCAGGGCCGGCGCTGCCCGGCTGCGATAGCGTATCTTGGCCTCCACCGCCAGCGGCCTCCCCGGCGCCCGGCCCGAGACGAACGATAGTTTCTCCGCCCAGAGGACGTCGCTCATCAGCTCGTCCTCGCTGCCGGCGACGACGGTGTTGGTTGCCGGGTTCACGCTCAGGACGTACAGCGGCTCCCTTCCGCCCCTGGCTGGCAGACCCCGCCTCTGGCCGACGGTGTACCCGCCGATGTCCCCGTGGCGGCCCACGACGCGTCCGCTGCTGTCCACGATGTCGCCCGGCCGCTGAGGGAAGCGCTCGGCCAGG
>CAZXAF010000251.1:0-2487 GCA_964638905.1 uncultured Dehalococcoidia bacterium | reverse complement strand
GCCTCCTCCAGGCTCATCTCCCCCTTGAGGCGAGGGTCGGGCAGGGAAATGGGGGGCGTCCCCAACGTTGGTAGCGACGGGCTGGGGGTGGTTGTGGCTGGTTCTTCCTCCTCACCGCCGCCACAACCGCCCACCAGCGCACCCAAGCCAGCTAGGACTAGTACAAAAGCCGTTACTGGTCTCATGTCCCATCCTCCGGACTTCGCCCTCGCGCCCTACTCGTCGCCCATCAGGGCGGCCCTCATCCTACCTTCACCTCGAGGCGATGGCAAGGCCTGCCGGATGCCTCCCCTGCCCTTCGACCCGCTAGGCCAGCGGACAGCGGTCGCAGCCGCCCTGGCGGCAGTAGCGGTGGAAGAGGTGGAGCATCCCCTGCTGGCGACGGGCCCCCGCAGTCAGCTCCGGGCCCAGGGCGGCGGTCAGCCTCCTCAAGATACCGTAGGGGGCGAGCTTCGGATAGCGCCGGTAGAGGCCCAGGGCCGCCTGGGACAGGGGTTCGTCCTGCCGGGCGCGAGCCCAGGCCAGGGCGAAGGGCAGCACCGCGTTCACCGCCATCTCGTCAGCGCGGCCGGGCCCGATAAGGCCACCGTCCACCCGCAGGGCTGTCGCCAGCAGCCGCGGCCCGTCCACAGACGCCTCCGCCACCTTCTCCAACAGGCCGGCCAGCAACCCCTTGCCGACGTAGCGGATCAGAAGGCGGGCAGCGCCGACCAGGCGCCGGGCCGGATGGTTCCCCGGCCTGATGCCCGTCAGGCGCCAGGGAAGGGCGGCTGATTCCACGCCGGTTCGATGGGAAGGCCACGAGGAAAGAGGGTCTGGGTCCCCTGTCAGGGGTCCAAGGAAGCCGGCCCTCCCCAGGAGGATAGCCTCGGCGGCCATCACCCGCTCTCGCGGTGGATGAGCCTGAATGCGGAGGCGAAGCTGCCGCCAGGGCAAGGCCCGCGCCAGCAGGCGGAAGGGTTCTCGGTTCTGACTGTAGCCCAAGGTCTCCAGGATGCCCCAATAGAGGACCTCCTCGCCGTCTTCCTCCCCCAGAGCGACGGCGAAGCCAGCCGCCTTCTCCTGGAAGCGCCGATCGCCCGCCTCATCCAGAACGGCGACCACCGCTTCCGCACCCAGCCGTTGACTGGCGCTGCAGCAGGGCTCCTGCCAGAGAGCAGGACGAGAGAGCCAGGCCTCCAACTCCTCCACCCGCCGCGCCACCCAGGGGCCCAGCGCTACCACCGGCACCCGCCGGCCCGAGGCCAGCGAGGTGTTTTCCCCGTCGTCGTCCCAGAAGACGACGTGCAGAATGACGTTGTCATAGGCATGGTCGCGATGGTGCCCATGGCGGCGAAAGGCGCTGGCCAGAACGTGTAGCTCCACATCCCCCAGCACCTTGCGGCCGCCAAGCTCGATGACCGCATCGCGGAAGTCGGGGCCGGCGCCCCCCGCGCAGGGGCGGCCGCGAAAGACCACCCGCAGAGGCGAACCATCGCCGCCGACCAGGGCCTCAGAGGGAAGGCGCTGTCCCTCCCACAGGCGCACCAGCTCGGCCTCGCTGGGACCAGGGGCGCAGAGAGCGGGCATCAGGGAGCTGGCTCCGCGCCTTGGCCGCGTTCGCTCGCTCATCACTGAGCCCCGCTCACCCAAGAGTGCTATCCTCGATCCCTATCTTGGGCCTGATCACCGACGGTTGACCCCTCACCCTCAGCCCTGTAGGGGAAGTCCCCTCGCTCGGCGATGAGGGTCAGAAGGCGAGCGGAGGTGCCCCGCGGCTGGTAGCGGCCCGTCTCCCACTCGCTGATCGTCTGCTGGCGGGTCCCCAACTCCGCGGCCATCTGCTCCTGGGTCAGGCCCAGGTGGTCCCGCAGCGCCCTCACCTGGCGGGCGTTCCACACGGGCCCTCTTCTTCGCCTCCCTCTAGCCACCATTGCCCGCCTATCTTACACGCTTCCGTGTAGGAGATCAAGGGCTGGGCTTCCGGCCCAATCCTGCCTGGGGCCGTACTGGTCAGATCACGGGAGATCTAGCGAGACAGCAGAAGAAAACAGCCCCGAATAGAAGACCAATGTACATTTATTGCTTTCTTTGTCGCTATTTTCCCTTGCTCGCAAAGGGATCATGAGCTAATATGCGATTGACAATTTAGCACTCTTCTCAGAAGAGTGCTAAATTCTCTGTCCTTAAGAGATGGATTTGTAGAGGAGGGATGATTGTGCCAGCCAAGAGGCCCGCGTCAGCCAAGAGGCCTGCGTCCGCCAAGATCGTTCCCTATGGCGATCGCGTCGTGGTGAAACAGATCCTGCAGGAGGAGGTACGGGCCAGCGGTATCGTCATCCCCGATACCGCCAAGGAGAGGCCTCAGCTCGGTGAGATCGTCGCCGTGGGGCCCGGCCGTTTGGATGATAACGGCAAGCGCATCCCCATCGAGGTGAAGGTGGGAGAGCGCGTCCTCTTCGCCAAGTACTCCGGCCAGGAGGTACCGCGGGGCATCCTGCCCGGCGA
>CAZXAF010000250.1:0-2501 GCA_964638905.1 uncultured Dehalococcoidia bacterium | reverse complement strand
AGCGGGCGGCTGTTAACCGCTAGGTTGTAGGTTCGAATCCTGCCCGGGGAGCCAGTAACACCTGTCCTCGCCAATTTGCGGGAAACCCCAGTAGCGCGGCGTCACAGTCCACACCATCAGGTCATCATGCGCGGACCAGCCTCGCGGCGGGTGTTCACGAGGCCTCGCCACGCACCACCGCGGTATTCGCCCGATGCGCCCACAACGTTGACTTATATTTCGACAAAAGGCCTTGCGTCTAGTTGACATTCTCGCTAAGGCGCGCATAATGGCACCAGCGGCAGTGTATGTTTGTCGAGCCCTGCGGCTGGGTGCGGCGGCGAGGGGTGGAGCGAAACGTCACTAGGCGTGCAACGACCGGCAGCCCTTGAGCTGTCGGTTTTTGTTTGGCGGCGCCCTGCCCGGGAAGCCAGCCTTATACGCTATAAGCGTGCAGATACAGTGCCGATTTTCCTCTGATTTGCTCCAGGACTGCCCCTACGAACTAATCGCGGGTTTCGGCGTTTGCTTTCCACCGGCGGGGGCTTCCGCACTGGGCTGAGCGGCGCGTTGACAAGCTGAACGCCGTAGGCCAGAATCCTTCTCAGGCTTTACGCAAAGCTCTCTGGGAGGTTCTCATGACACCCACTTTGAGCTGGACAGATCTCAAGAGCCAGTGGCTTCCGGCATCGACGGAAGTGGAGTCGTGACCAACTCGGCAAAGGAATCCACACCGCTACTTCTGGAACGCGATGGCGCGGTGGCGACGGTCATCATCAACGATCCACCGCTGAACCGGATGAGCCTCGAGTTCATGGATGAGCTCGAGAGGCGAATCGATGAACTGGCTGCCGACAAGTCGGTTCGAGCCGTCGTGGTCACGGGTGCTGGAGACGCGAACTTCTCCGTGGGGATGGACTTGAAACAACTCCCCGAAGGCATCAGGAGGAAAGGGAGCATCGAAGCGGTCCTCGATCAGCGACTGCGCGTGCTCGCTGCGATCGAGAACATGGAGAAGCCCGTCATCGCGGTGTTGTACGGATATTGCCTAGGCGGCGGGCTGGAACTGCCCCTGGCCTGCCATTTCCGCGTCGCCGCCGCGGAGGGAGCCAAGATCGGTCTGCCTGAGTTGGAATTAGGCACGATTCCGGCCTGGGGCGGAACCGCCCGTCTGACGCGCTGCGTGGGACGCGCCGCTGCCCTGGACATGATCCTGCGCGCCAGGATGATCTCGGGGCCGGAGGCGCTTCGGGTCGGGCTCGTTCACGCGGTCTGGCCCAACAGCGATCTCCAACGCCGCGCGCACGAGCTAGCCCAGGAGCTGGCCACCATGCCACCGATCGCGGTGGCCGGCGTGCTGAAATGTGTCATCGGCGCAGGAGGAGAGTCGTTAGCGGAAGCTCTCGCGGAGGAACGGCGGGCGGCGATGCGAACGATGGGAACGAAAGATCAACAAGAGGGAATGAAGGCGTTTCTCGAGAAGCGCAAGCCCAACTTCACTGGTGAATGAAGGGCATTGAGTTCCCGTGTGGCGCGCCCCTCGGCCTCAGGGCCAGAGCATTAGACTCGAGGTCAAGTCTCGGCTGAAAAGTTTGGTAGAGGCCCTGCGCCCTACCTCCCCCATCGCCTCCTAGCGCACCAAGCGGTCGGAGGTTGTGCAAAATGCTATTGCTGGTCTAGCACCGCGGGCGCGCGGTGTGCCTGACGGCTATCTGCAAGGCGGTTCGGGGAGAGCCCTTGGCCTGTAGTGTAGCTATGGCTACCCGCCCGGGCAGTCAGGTTCATACGCTGTGAGCGTGCAGATAAAGAACCCGACCTTCCTCCCCTGTAGTTCTCGCCGTGAGCACGTAGGGCGAGGCCTCCGCCCGGAAAGCCTCGCCCCTTCTGTCTCTCGCCTGGCGCGGACGCACTGAGCCGGTTTCGTGAACCGCGGGTCAGGGGGTCAGAGCGATGAGGTCGGGGAGAGGCTCGCACATCTCGGCGCAAAGCTCGCGGAGTCTAGGTGTTTTGAGGTAACTGGAATCCTGCCCGGGGAGCCAGTTTCTTGGCTCAGAGCGCGAACGGCTTTGGGCCGTCGCTATATTTGGGGTCAGCACCCTCGTCCTCCTCGCCACGCTGTCGGCTGAGGCAGCAGCGCCGGCAAGGGCTACCGGTGGCGCGAAGGCCGTCAGGCGCGCCCGGCCGATGTCGCGGCGACGACCCCTTCACTGAACCTGCGGTGGCCGAACCAGGGAAGGGCGCGATGCGCATAGGCGATGGCGCGGAGGAAGTTGTACGCGCCTTGCGATCGCAGCCACTCCTCCATCGTCGCGACATCAGGATAGAAGGCGACGGTGTCCTTCCAAATAGCCCGACCGCAAAGAAAACCGCTGGCACCTGCTTCGGTAGCAAGTTCCACCTGGACCAGGAACTCATCTATACCCACGCCAGCGCTCAATATCACCCAGGGCATACCCGCCCCTTCATCGAGCTGGCGGCAGAACTCCCGCACCTCTGATAGCTGGTAGACGGCCTGGCGCTCC
>CAZXAF010000249.1:0-2505 GCA_964638905.1 uncultured Dehalococcoidia bacterium | reverse complement strand
CGCCGACCCGTCCTCTGGCAGCGCTCGGTGGAGTACATGATCGAGAACGGCGTCACCACCTTCGTGGAGATAGGCCCAGGGCGCGTGCTCACCGCCCTCATTCGCCGCATCGATGGCAGCGCTACCACCAAGAACATCGGCGATGCGTCCTCCATCTGCGGGGAGGTTAAGTCCGGTGATCGATCTGACGGATAGAGTAGCCCTGGTGACCGGCGCGTCCCGCGGTATCGGCCGGGCAGTAGCCCTCAAGCTTGCTGAGTGCGGCGCTAGGATAGTGATAAACTACAACCAGAATGCTGCCGAGGCGGAAAAGGTGGCCGAGCAGATCCGCAGCCAGGGTGGCCAATGCCTGACGGTACAGGGCGATGTCGCGCTGGCTGCCGATGTGGAGAAGATCTTCCAGGCCGCTCAACAGGAATTCGGCAGAGTCGATATACTGGTGAACAACGCCGGCGTCAATCGCGACACGCTGATACTGCGCATGTCTGAGGAAGACTGGGACGAGGTTCTGGCTACCAACCTGCGGGGGGCCTTCCTCTGCACGAAGGCTGCCCTGCGCTCCATGATGCGCCAGCGCTGGGGTCGGATCATCAACATCGGCAGCCTGGCAGGGCTGCTGGGCAACGCAGGCCAGGCCAACTACTCGGCGGCCAAGGCCGGCCTCATCGGATTGACCAAGGCCGTGGCCCGCGAGATGGGATCGCGAGAGATCACCGTGAACGCCCTCGCCCCCGGCTTCATCGAGACGGACATGACCAAGGATCTGCCGCAATCGCTGAAGGATGAGGCCCTCCACCGCATCATCCTGGGGCGTCCGGGGAGGCCCGATGACGTGGCCGCAGCGGTGGCCTTTCTGGCCTCCGACGAGGCGTCCTACATTACGGGACAGGTGCTGGCCGTGGACGGCGGCCTGGGGATGTAGCACAAATGCCAGGCAAGAGGCGCAAGGCACGCATCATCGCCCTCAAGGCCCTCTACGAGATGGACAGCGTGGGCCACGAGTCGCAGGATATCCTGTCCCGCCTTCTGGAGGATAACCCTGCCCCCGACGACGTGGCAGCCTTCGCCCAGGAGCTGGTATCGGGCGTGCTGGACCACCGCCAGAAGATCGACGAGGTAATTCGTGAGAAGGCGACGGCCTGGCCCCTGGAGCAGGTAGCAGTCGTCGATCGCAACATCCTTAGGCTTGCCATCTATGAGATGTTGATTGATAATAGGGTGCCAGTGCGAGCAATCATCAATGAGGCGGTGGAGCTGGCCAAATCCTTCGGCGGAGAAAGCTCCCCCAAGTTCGTCAACGGCGTCTTGGGCTCAGTGAGCCTCATGAGGACTAGCTGAACGGCAATACCAGGAGGTGAGTCGTGGCCACCGTCTTCGAAAGAGTGAGAAAGATTATCGCCGAGCAACTGGGCGTCGACGAAGCCAACATTGCCCCCAAGACTTCCTTTGTGGATGACCTTAACGCCGACTCCCTGGACCTCGTGGAGCTCATCATGTCCCTGGAGGAGGAGTTCGGCAAGGGAGGCCAAGGGTTCGAGATCTCCGACGAGGACGCCGAGAAGATCGTCACCGTGCAGGATGCCGTGAGCTACATCACGGAGCACGGCATCGCCGAGGACGAGTCCTCCTGAGGCCAGCCAGACCGAACTAGACCATCATCAACCTATCCCCAGGAGTCAGGCGCCGCGCCTGGCTCCTTTTTCGTATATAATGATCGTTACGGCTCTATATTCTTCACTCGAAACGGCGGCAAGAGTATGAACTTTTTCGGCATTGGCCTGCCCGAGCTCATCCTGGTCATGGTGCTGGCGCTCATCGTGTTCGGCCCCCAGCGTCTTCCTGAACTGGCCGCCCAGCTTGGCCGACTGGTGCGCCAGACCCGCCGTTACACCGGCCAGATCACCAGCCAGCTTAAGTACGAGCTGGGCGACCTCACCCAGGAGTACGAGTCCCTGCGCCAGGAGGTGCAGCAGCTCCGGCGAGAGCTGAGCCAGCAGACCAAGCCCTTTAGGGACGAGTTGGACGCCGCCAAGGCTGACCTCAAGACGACCAAAGAGTCCGTTGAGAAGGCCGTCGCTAAGGACGAGCAACCCCAGCAGCCAGCCAAGCCACCGTCCGAGGGGGAAAGCTAGCATCCCCTGGGTCACCCCTTCGCCTCGACCATGAGCACCAAACCGACCGCCACCGGTGAGCCATCCATGGAGCCCGAAGAGGAGGCCAAGGGCTTCAAATACATGTCGATAATGGAGCACCTCCAGGAGCTCCGCAACCGGCTCATCGTCTCCGCCCTTACCGTCGTTGCCACCACCGGCGCCTCCCTCTACTTCGCCGGCCGCATGCTGAAGTTCCTCAAGAAGCCCGCCGAGGACCGCAGCGATGCCTTCTTCACCATCTTCACCGAGCCCATGGAGGGCCTGGTCGCCTACTTCCGTATCGCCCTCATGGCTGGCATCACCTTTGCCATGCCCATGCTCATCTACCAGACGCTGATGTTCGTCAGCCCCG
>CAZXAF010000248.1:0-2542 GCA_964638905.1 uncultured Dehalococcoidia bacterium | reverse complement strand
GGTGGACATAATGGGAATGTTCCTGCAGGCGGGCTGGGTGGATGTCGGCTTCCTGTCAGGCAGCCAGGTTGACAAGTACGGAAACATCAACACCACGGTTATCGGGGACTACCACAATCCCAGGAGCCGTCTTCCCGGCAGCGGTGGGGCGAATCCCATTGGCTCGTTGGCGAAAAGGGTGCTCATCATAGCCCTGCACGACACCCGCCGGCTGGCCGAAAGGGTGGACTTCATTACCACCCCGGGATACATCGACGGCGCGGGGGCCAGGGAGAAATGCGGACTTCCAGCGGATACCGGACCGGAAGTCATCATCACGAACAAGGCCGTGATGCGTTTCGATAAAGCCACGGGAGAAGCCTACCTGGCGACTTACCATCCGGGCACTTCAATAGACGAGGTGCGGCAGAACACTCCGTGGGACCTCAAAGTGGCCGACGATGTGCACGAGACGGAACCGCCGACCGAAGAGGAGCTCAGGGTTCTGAGAGATGTACTTGACCCCGCTCGGAAGCTCTCCGCTTATGAGCGCCGTGGCTACGTGTGATGTCCTCTGCCAGGAGTCATGAGTCAAGAAGTGGGGAAGAGCATGGAATACACACGAAAGCTGGCGGAGTTCTGCGCCGGGGTCTCTCTGGAGCGCCTTCCCGCCGAGGTGGTTGATAAGGCAAAGCTTTGCGTCCTGGACTTTTTCGCCAACGTCTATGGCTCGCTG
The DNA here is from genome assembly GCA_964638905.1 of uncultured Dehalococcoidia bacterium. Taxonomy (GTDB): domain Bacteria; phylum Chloroflexota; class Dehalococcoidia; order SM23-28-2; family SM23-28-2; genus SM23-28-2. Next base: position 1,827 of record CAZXAF010000248.1, on the reverse strand, counting down.
GAGCTGGAGGCGGTTTCAAGGGTGGTGTCCTACGTACGTTCATTGGGTGGGCCCGAGACCGCTACGGCTCTGGGTTGCGGATTCAAGACCGGCATCCACAATGCGGCATTTCTCAACGGCACCACTGCTGAGGCAATAGAGGGCCAGGACGGGCTCCGGTTCGGAGGGAACCATCCAGGCACCGCCGTTATCCCCGCTGCCCTTGCAGTGGCAGAGAGTCTGGGCCTCGGCGGCAAAGAGGTTCTCGAAGCGGTGGTGGCAGGCTACGAGGCTGCCAGCCGGCCCGCCGTGGCGATGCATCCACACCATACGCTGGCGGGATTTCTGCCCACAGGCACTTGCGGAGCCTTCGGAGCCGCGGCCGCCGCTTCGAAACTCATGGGCCATGACGACGAAGGCATGCTCAACTCGTTGGGCAACGCGGGATATCTCTTGCCCCTATCGATGGCCGAGCATCTGATGGGCGGCTATACCTCCAAGATCGTGCAGGGGGGCCAGGCCGCAAGCGCCGGTCTGACGGCTGCCGGACTGGCTGGCGCCGGTATTACCGGAGCTCCCTATGTTCTCGAAGGCTCGCATTTGGGTGGAGGCTTCACACAGATCACCAGCCGGAGCGAGCCCGCCCTAGAGAGAATCGTTGAACGACTCGGTGAGCATTTCTCCATCATGGACATCTACTTCAAGCCCTACAGCGCGTGCAGACATACCCACGGCGCCGCACAGGCCACGCTGGAGTTGGTGGATAGGGAGGATTTTGAGCCGCAGGATATTGAAGCGGTGGATGTCCATACATACGCTATTGCCTCTACTGCCGTCGGGAAGGGTGTGACCGCGGAAGCTACCTTCGTCTCGGCGCAGTTTTCATTGCCCTACGTCGTTTCCGCCTGTCTTATCGACGGAGAAATGGGGCCGGCGCAATTGAAAGGGGATCGGCTTTCCGATCCCGCCATCCTCGGGCTTTCCAAGAGAGTGAAAGTCAATGTAGACCCGGAACTGGCCAGGGCCTATCCCGGCATGACCGCGAGCCGGGTGGAGATCAGGCTCAAGAGTGGGCGGACGCTGGTAAGACAGGTCGACATCCCGAAGGGAGACCCGAGGGACCCGATGACCGCCGAGGACCTGGCCAGCAAGCTAAAGCGGTTCGCCTCACGAAAGGGTGAGAAGGCTCTGGCCGACGTAGTCCGTCTATCGCTTGAACTCGAGGATGTGGGAGACATCAAGGAACTGACCTCAATCATCTAAGGGGATCAAGTTTCGCCGGGCGAGATCGCGCTCTGCAGCGGCACAAAGGATGAAGCCATGGACTTCGATCTGAACGAAGAACAACGGATGCTCGTTGACATGCTGACCACGATGGGAAAGCGGGAGGACTTCAGGAAGCTGGCGGTGGAGATCGACAGGACCGGAGAGTTTCCCGCGCATTTGGTGAAGAAGTACGCCGAGTTGGGGCTGCTGGGAATGGCCCTATCGCCAGACTATGGCGGCGGCGGTCAACCGGGCATAAATGCCGTACTGGCTATCGAGCAACTGGCGAAGTTCAGCCCTTTGATAGCCACCCCGGTATTCGAGTCGAACATAGGTCCGGTGAAGGTCATCAATGCTTTCGGGACGCCGGCGCAGAAGAGCGCCATCATACCCGGCGTATGCAAGGGCGAACTGAGCGTCTCGGTTTCCATGACCGAGCCGGAGGCGGGCTCAGATCTCACTTCTCTCTCCACAAAGCTGGTGGAAGATGGGGACGGATACCTTCTCAACGGGCGCAAGGTGTTCATCTCAGGGGGCGGAGAGGCCAGCCACTACCTTGTGTATTGTCGGTTCGGAGACGTT
>CAZXAF010000247.1:0-2545 GCA_964638905.1 uncultured Dehalococcoidia bacterium | reverse complement strand
AGGGAACGAGACCACCCCTGCAAGATGGGCCCAATTGTTGACCCCTCAGATTCAAGGGATCAAGTGCTCTCAGGGGTCAACGCGTAGTCGATGGCCTCTTCCAGCGCCATCAATCGGCCTACCGCCCAAGCTGCTGCAAACCTCTCCTCGCCCAGCGCAGCGCGCACGGCGGCCACGTTGCGCTCACATTCGGCGCGGTCGGCAGGCGGCAGGGCGAACCCTCCAGCTTCGCGCACGGTTTCGGCCACCGCGAACCGCCGCCGCCCAAGGCAATGGCCCACAGCGCGTAGGCACCCGCCGCCAGCAACGCTGCCAGCGCCAGCAGCCCAATGATGCGTTTGCGCCAGGGGTGGTCGGCTCCCTCCAGCAGATCGTCGTACTCGTTCGGGATTTCGGTCATGGTTGGTTCACTTCTTTCTGTTCACCCTCTGAGGGTGTCAATACTCTCTCCGTTTCTAGCTGGGCCACTCGGCCAGCATGGCCTGCACCGTGATCTGCTGGCCGTTGCGCATCACATCCAGCGTCACGGTATCGCCAGCCCGCTTCTCGCTATCCAGATAGCCCGCCAGTTCGTCCACGTCGGTGACTGCATTCCCATCCACGGCCACGATGACGTCGCCGCCGCTGGGAATGGAAGAGCTTTGGGTGGCCTGGGCCTCCGAGAGGAACGCCCCCCGGAGGCCGGCCCGCTGGGCGGGGCTACCCGCCGCCACGAGGGTCACATAGACCCCAGCATCCACCGTCAGGTCGAGTTCCTGAGCCAGGGCTGGCGTGACCTCCTGTCCCGCTATCCCCAGCCAGGGATGGCTGATGGTGCTTCCGGCGAGCATGTCCGGCAGAACCTGCTTGGCCGTATTGATGGACACGGCGAAGGCGACGCCTACATTGACGCCGTCTCCGGTGGGGTTCTCCAGCAAGGTGTTGATGCCAATGACCTCGCCGTAGCAGTTGGCCAGCGGGCCACCCGAGTTGCCCGGGTTGACCGCAGCGTCCGTCTGGATCAGGTTGCGCAAGGGACGGGTGCCGGAGTCGGACGAGTAGGTGCGGCCCAGCGCGCTGACGATGCCCTCTGTGAAGGTCCCCTCCAGGCCCCAAGGATTGCCGATAGCGAAGACAGTGTCCCCCACCTGCAACTGGTCCGCGTCGCCCAAGGGGGCGGCGGTGAGACCACCGGCCGGCGGGTCGACGCGGACCACCGCCAGGTCATTACCGGGGTCGCTGCCCACAACGGTCGCCGGCAGCGTGGAGCCGTCGGCCAGGGTGACCTCCAGGGTGTTCGCGCCGGACACGACGTGGTAGTTGGTCAGGATGAAGCCCTGCTCGTCGATAATGACGCCACTGCCCTCCCCCTCCGATTGTCCGAAGCGCCCGTTGACGGTGGAGGTGATCTCCACTACCGACGGCCGCAGTTGCTCGTAGACATCGCTGGCGGCCAGGCAGGCCGAACTCAGAGACGCCTGGCCCTCGGAGTCCGCCGCCGACGTGGACGAAGTGGGGGCGACGGTGGAGGCGGCCGCCGGAGACGAGCCGTTGTCGCCAGTCAATACGTTCACCACCGCGGTGGCGACTAGAGCGCTCAACAGGGCGCTCGCCGCGATGGCTAAGAGCGCGTTTCGCAATCGCATGTCTAACCTCCTCAGTGAATCCCTCGGCCCTGCCTGCCAGCGGGCCTCGGCTCATGGACCTCAACCTGACTTCAGCATCGACCGCCTCCCTTCCTCACACAGTCCTCAGGGAAATGCTAGCAAATGAATGTTTAGGCATAATAAAGATCGTCGGCCTTTCTCGGCTGCCTGGCCCCGTTTCCCACCAAAGTCCGAATTCGTTCCCGTCGCCCGGTTCGGCGTCTGACATTACAGGCCACCACTGCTATCCCCGCCCGCACTAGTCGATTCTCGGCCATCACTTACTCCCTTTCTGACGCTGTTCGATCGAGACTGTCCTCTCCACCTCAAGTTAAGGTTACGGGCAGCACAGGGAGGAAATCCCTTCGAAAGTGTGACAGCGCGGACTTCTTCTTTCCTGGCTGACGCGGAGAAGTGGCTATTCACCTGCGGGTGGACACCAGGAAGCGGGCTTGTCATCCCACTGGTGCCGGTAGGGTGCAGTCGGGAGGAAGGGAGTCGGCAGAGCCGGGAGGGCGTTCCCCGCTGGGGGAGGCGGGTGCGGATTGCACTACAGCCCTTCTGGGATGCGATGCGCGCGGGTGAACTGTGCTGTCGGCGGGCTGTCCGTCGGGGCTCTGGAGGGCCGGAGGGGATTCGAAGCCTGGGCTCCCGGGTTTGGAGTCCGAAGCTCCACCGCTGAGCGAGCGATCAAAGGTCGTCGGGAGCCCCGACGACCTGCCTAGAAAGCAGAAGGCCGCCCTTGGGCGGCCCTCGCCTTGCACGCATTGTAACGTCTAACGAAGCTTCGAACAGGAGACGGGAATCGAACCCGCGACAACCTGCTTGGAGGGAACGAGGCCACCCCTGCAAGATGGGCCCAATCGTTGACCCCTCAGATTCAAAAATCGGGGCAAACTGAGGGTGGATTCCCAGGACGT
>CAZXAF010000246.1:0-2551 GCA_964638905.1 uncultured Dehalococcoidia bacterium | reverse complement strand
CGTGCTCTTCCTCAGCCTGGCCGACCACCTGGCCACGGTGGGGCCTCGCCTGGACTGGGACGACTGGCGCGCTCATCTGGCTGTGGTAGGCTATATACTGGCCTGGCGCTTCCAGGAGGAGCTGGCAGCACCACCGAGGCTGGTTACCGGCCACGACCTGATGGAAGCCCTCGGCCTGTCGCCCGGGCCGCTGGTTGGGCGATTGCTGGAAACGGTGCAGGAGGCTCAGGCGGCGGGCGAGGTGACTACGCGGGAGGAAGCCCTGGCATTGGCCCGCCAGGAGTTGGAACAGATAGGGACTATGCTCTAATGCGCAATACCACAAATCTTCTCACATTCGCTTTCATCGCCATCCTCACCGCCCTTGCTGTCGTCATTGTGTGGCCCTCCGACCCCGGGCGCTATCTGCCCGGCTTCTTCCCCTGGCCGAAGGGGCAAGGCGTGCAGATCGGCAATTTCGATCGGGAGACGATGCGCCTGGGCCTCGACCTCAAGGGCGGCACCTACGTCCTGCTGGAGGCTGACACCAGCCAGGTGGCCCCCGACCAGCGGGACAGCGCCATGGATGGGGCCAAGGACATCATCGAGAGGCGAGTCAACGCCTGGGGAGTCGCCGAGTCGGAGATTCAGCGCCAGGGCTCCAACCGGTTGGCCGTGCAGCTTCCGGGCATCACTCCCGAGGCAGCGCGCGACCTCATCGGCCGGACGGCCGAGCTGGAGTTCAAGGAGCCCCAGCGGGACGACCAGGGCAACTTCGTATGCTGCACTACCGCGACGTGCGGTAGCGCAACGCCCGAAACCTTCACCGTTCCATCAGACGTGGCCGGATCGGGGGACAACGCCCAGCCGGCTTACCTGGTGCCGAGCAGCGAGGGGCACCAGTGGCTTTGTGTGCCGCTGGGCGAGAGCGCACCCACAGGCGAGGTTCAGTGGGTGGCAGCCACGGGCATCGGCAGCGACGGCAAGGAGAAGGCCCTGACGGGGCATTTCCTCAAGGCCAACGCCCGCGTGGAGATGATGATCGCCGAGCCGGTTGTCGCCATCGAGTTCAACTCTGAAGGCGGCAAGCTCTTCGGTGACATCACCAACCGCCTGGTAGGCCTGCCGATGGCCATCTTCCTGGACGAGGAGATCATCTCGGCGCCCACGATCAGGGCCCACATCACCGGCGGCAAGGCGGTGATTGAAGGTGTTCCCCTCGAGGAAGGGCGCACCCTGGCCATCCAGCTCAATTCGGGTGCTTTGCCTGTGCCCCTGACGGTGATTCAGGAGTCCACGGTGGACGCCACCCTGGGCGACGAGTCGGTGCGCAGGAGCGTGCAGGCTGGCGAGATAGGCATTCTGGCCGTCATAGCGTTCATGCTCCTCTACTACCGTCTGCCCGGCATCCTGGCCAGCACGGCCCTGGTCACCTACATCTCGGTCATCCTGATGATCTTCAAGCTCATACCGGTGACCCTCACTCTGGCCGGCATTGCCGCCTTCGTCCTCTCGGTGGGCATGGCCGTGGACGCCAACATCCTCATCTTCGAACGGATGAAAGAAGAGCTGAGAGCAGGCCGCGGTCTGGTGGTGGCCATCGAGGCCGGCTTTGCCCGCGCCTGGCCCTCCATCCGCGATAGCAACGTGTCGACGTTCATCACCTGCGCCATCCTGTGGTGGTTCGGCGACCAGTTCGGCGCCAGCCTGGTGAAGGGCTTCGCGCTCACTCTGGCCATCGGTGTGGCGGTGAGCATGTTCTCGGCCATAGTCGTCACTCGCACCTTCCTGCGATTGCTGGTAGGGACGGTGTTCGCCAAGCGCCTGGAGTGGTTCGCTACCAGCGTGAGTCCTCGGATGTCTGCTGCTCCTACACCGACCCCGTCCAATCCCTCGCCGGGCAGGGGCGTGGGCTTTCTGGACTTCGTGCATCGCCGCGGCTGGTACTACCTGCTGTCGCTGGTGGTCCTGATTCCGGGCATCATCTCCTTGCTCATCTCTCCTGCTCTCAAAGCGGGCGTCGAGTTTAGCGCCGGCACGAGCATGACCATTCGCTTCGAGGAGTCGGTAGGGGCGGAGGACCTGCGGTCGGCGCTGGCCGACCTTGGGCACGCCGAGGCGCGCGTGCAGCGCACGACTGAGGGCGATTTCATCGTCCGCATGGGCGAACTGGAGGCGATAGCGGACGTCCCGCCGGTGGGGCCGGCTATGCCCTCGGAGCGGGAGGCGATCGAGACCGGGCTGGAGGATCGCTTCGGTTCGTTCACGGTGCGGGACTTCGCCGCCGTGTCGGAGATCGTTTCGCAGGAGATCGCCCGCAACGCGACCATAGCGGTGGCGGTAGCGGCGGTGGGCATTCTGCTGTACATAATCTGGGCCTTCCGCCATCTACCCAAGCCCTGGCGGTATGGCGTCTGTGCGGTCATTGCTCTGCTGCACGATACGCTGGTGGTGTTGGGTGCGTTCTCCATCCTGGGCAAGCTGTTCGGGATGGAGATCAACACCATGTTCATCACCGGGCTGCTGACGATCATCGGCTTCAGCGTGCATGACACCATTGTCGTGTTCGACC
>CAZXAF010000245.1:0-2597 GCA_964638905.1 uncultured Dehalococcoidia bacterium | reverse complement strand
CCAGCCGAACTCCAGCTTGGTGTCGGCGATGATGATCCCCCGCTGGCGGGCGTAGTCGCGGGCGAAGCTGTAGACGGCCAGCGTGCGGTCGCGGACGATGCTCGCTGTCCTCTCGCCCACAATCTTCACCACCTCGTCGAAGGAGATGTTGATATCGTGGCCGCTCTCGGCCTTGGTGGCAGGGGTGAAGATCGGCTCCGGCAGCTCGTCGCTCTCGCGCAGGCCCGGAGGGAGGGGGATGCCGCAGACCTTGCCCGTATCGCGGTACTCCACCCAGCCGGAGCCGGCCAGATAGCCTCGCGCCACGCACTCCACGTCCAGGCGCGTGGCCTTACGGATGAGCATCGAGCGGCCGATGAGCTCGGACGGCATAGCGAAGGGCACGCCGTCCACCTCCGTGCTGTCGATGAGGCGGATGAAGTGGTTGGGGGCGACATCGCTGGTGCGCCCGAACCAGAAATCGGAGAGCTGGGTGAGGACGCGGCCCTTATCGGGGATGCCGTTGGGCAGGACAACGTCGAAGGCGGAGATGCGGTCGGTGGCCACCATCAGCAGGCGGTCGCCCAGGTCGTAGGTATCGCGCACCTTGCCGCGGTGGAACAGGTTAGCCTCGCCAAGGGTGGTCTGGACAATAACGGTCATCGCTTCATCCTTTCCTTCGCTGGCGAAGACACCAGCCCTATCCTGCGGAAAGACTCATCCACGTAGCGCACAAAGTAGCCGTAATCGAACAGCGCCGCCAGTTCCTCGCGCGAGATGTGCTCCAGCAGCTCCGCATCCTCGTACAGGGCGTTCAGGTAGGGGCTGCGCTCCTTCCAGGCGCGCATGGCGTTTCGCTGGGCCAGCTTGTAAGCGTCCTGGCGCTTCAGCCCCTTGTCGACCAGCGCGAGCAGCACCCGCTGGGAGAAGATCACGCCGTAGGTCGACTCCAGGTTCTCCCGCATGCGCTCGGGGAAGACCTGCAGGCCGCGCATGATGGTGGTGAACAGGTCGAGCACGTAGTCCAGGAGGATGCAGGCGTCGGGCAGGACGATCCGCTCGGGAGCGGAGTCGGTGAGGTCGCGCTCGTGCCAGAGGGCGACGTTCTCCAGGGCGACCATCGTGTAGCCGCGGAAGAGGCGGGCCAGGCCGGTGATCCGCTCGCACTTCTCGGGGTTGCGCTTGTGGGGCATGGCCGAGGAGCCGGTCTGGCCGGCGGCGAAGGGCTCGGCTACCTCCGCGACCTCTGTTCGCTGGAGGTGGCGGAGTTCGGTGGCGAACTTCTCCAGGGAGGCGGCGATGATCGCCAGGGTGGCGATGAAGTGGGCGTGGCGGTCGCGCTGGACGATCTGGGTGCTTATCGGCGCCACGCCCAGGCCGAGCCGCTCGCATACGGTCTCCTCCAGCGACGGCGGGACGGTGGCGTGGCTGCCCACGGCGCCGCTGATCTTGCCCACGGATATCTCGGCCTTGGCCGAGGCCAGACGACGGGCGTGACGGTGCATCTCGTCCAGCCAGAGGGCCATCTTGAGGCCGAAGGTAATCGGCTCGGCGTGGATGCCGTGGGTGCGGCCCATCATTATCGTGTCCTTGTGCTCGAGGGCGCGCTCCTGGAGGACATCGATCAGGGCGGCGACGTCGCGCTCGAGGAGTCCGGCGGACTCCTTCAGCAGCAGGCCGAGGGCGGTGTCCTCCACGTCGTAGGAGGTGAGGCCGTGGTGGACGTAGCGCGACTCCTCGCCCAGGCTGTCGGCCACCGAGCGGAGGAAGGCGAGCAGGTCGTGGTGCATCTCCCGCTCGTACTCGGCCATGCGCTGGGCGTCGAAGCGGGCGTGGCGGATCTTGTCCATCGCCTCGGGGGGGATGACGCCCTGGTCGGCCCAGGCCTGACAGACGGCGATCTCCACCTCCAGCCACTTGTCCAGCTTGTTCTCCTGGGACCAGATGCGGCCTATCTCCGGTCGGGTATAGCGCTCGATCATCTAGCGATACTCCTCTCGCGGCGGGGAGAATACGTCGATGGCTAGCGAATGCTCGAGGGCGGTCACCTGGTGGGGAACGTCGGGAGGCACGAGCCAGCTATCGCCGGCGCTCAGCTCGCGCCGCTCGTCGCCCATCTCGAACAGGACGCGGCCGCTGGCCAGGTAGCCGATCTGCTCGTGGGGGTGGCTGTGGAAGGGCACTATGGAGCCCTTCTCTAAGACCACATCGATGAGCATCATGCGCTCGCTGGTACTCAGCGTGCGGCGGGTGACTCCGGGCATCATCTCCACGGGCGTAGCATCCGAACGATAGGCGAACATCGTGCGATCCCTCCTCCCGGGTGGCCTCCGCCAAGATGTTACGTCACCAGTCGCGCGGGTTGCAATGGGTTTTTCAACCCTGGCTAAGCTCTCTTCGATAGTTTTCCAGAGCCTGCCGCACGTCCTCGTTTCGGAGGGCGAGGATCTGGGCGGCGAACAGGGCGGCGTTGCGGGCGCCGTTGACCGCCATGCAGGCCACGGGCACCCCCGGCGGCATCTGGGCGATGGCGAGGAGGGAGTCGAGGCCGCTGAGGCTGCCGGAGGCGATGGGCACGCCGATGACGGGGACGGTGGGCGCGTAGGAGGCGAGGACGC
>CAZXAF010000244.1:0-2632 GCA_964638905.1 uncultured Dehalococcoidia bacterium | reverse complement strand
TCGAACAGCGAAGCAAAGCCACCTGCGCGATTGATGCAGGTGGCTTTGCTCTTTGGGTCTGTAAAGAAATAAGTTCCCCAATCGGTGTCATTGCGAGGAGCGGTTTTTTGCGACGAAGCAATCTCCTTGCTGAACAAAGGTGGGGATTGCTTCGCAAAAAGCGCTCGCAATGACACCGTATCGGGAAGTTATTCTTTTATGAACCCTTTGTCCTTTTGCAGGTTTCAGGATATAATGGTCGCAGTCAGGGGAACACAACACCGCCAAGGGCAGTCATATTCCTCGCCGGTAAAGGCGAAAGATGAGAGGAGGAGAAAAATGCGAACCAGAACGACTTTGATCACGATGGCGAGGGTTTCCGCCGTGCTGCTGGCTCTGGGGCTGATGTTGGCAGGGGTGTTGTTTGCCCATGCTACGGCTGCAAGCGCTGAAGCCCCACAACACGCCACCGACGATGTTCTCTCTGAGGAGGCTCCGGCCCGCTTGGATTGCCCCATTGATGGCTACGAGCCTAACGACAGTTTTGCCTCGGCCTATGCCATCAGTACCGGAATCTCGCACTGCGGTGCCTACATCTGCCCCAGTGGCGACGTGGACTGGTTCAAGTTCAGCGTCACCAGTGGGCAGCAGATTACCGTGGACCTGTACAGTCTACCTACCGATTTTGACTTGCGTCTGTACGATCCGTCGGGAACCCTGGTGGACACGTCCACCAACTCCGGCACCACCGAGGAGCAGATCGTGCACACGGCCAGCATGACAGGGGACTACCGCGCCTACATCTACGGCTACGACGGGGCTTCCAGTGACGAGGACGACTACTGTCTCCTGGTCACGCTGAGCGCGGCGCCCACGCCGACGCCGACCCCCACGACTACGCCGTCCTGTCCCCCCGATGACTACGAGGCCAACGACAGTTTCAGCGAGGCTTACGCCATCAGCGATGGGGTTCAGTACACGGCCTACATCTGTCCCAGCGGCGACGAGGACTGGTTCAGGTTCTATGAGGAGACCCAGGCCGAGCTCGACACGTCCTTCTGGCCAGAGACAGAGCAAGGCATGGTGCGCGTGTTGGTCACCGATGGGGTGAACACCAGCCAGGACGCCACTGGCCCGTTCACCGTGACAACCAAAGCGCCCGTCGTCTTCATAGCAACTCCGGAAGATGACAGTAGTGTGCCGCCGGAGACACCTATCCTCTTCAGTGCCAGTGGCTACGACCCTGAGGACGGCCCAATGGCCGGGGACGTCTTCTCCTGGAACTCGGATCGAGACGGCGACCTGGGCACTGGCGAGGAGGTGTTTGTGCCGGAGCCGAGTCCTGGCTGGCACGAGATCACCATCACCGCCACCGACAGCGACGAAAACACTGCCACCGACACCATCCGCGTCTACGTCGGCCACTGGGTCTACCTGCCCCTCATCCTCAAGAATCACCACCCCGGTCCCGGACCGACCCATACGCCGACATCCACCAGCACACGCACACCGACGGCTACTCCTTCGGCTACACTCTGGGCGAGCCCCACGCCTACCCGCACGGGCACGCCCACGGCCACCATCACTCCCACACCAACGCCTACTCCCACCTCAACCGTCACTGGCATCCGCTACGTGGCCACCACCGGCGATGACACCGGCAACGCCTGCACCGACAGCATCTCCCCCTGCCGCACCATCCAGCACGGTGTGGACCAGGCGCAGCCAGGCGAGGAAATCCGCGTGGCCGTCGGCACCTACAGCGGCGCGCAGACAGTGACCATAACTCAGTGGGGCGACCCCTACACTTACACCCAGGTAGCCATCATTACCAAGAGCCTGACCCTGGGCGGCGGGTACACCTCTGCTAACTGGGTCACCCCCGATCCGACGACCAACCCCACCATCATTGACGCCCAGCGGCAGGGGCGGGGCATCACCATCTTCGGCGACGGCAGCCAGACAGTGACAGTAGACGGGTTCACCATCACCGGCGGCGACTACACCGGCCTGGGCAACCCGCCCGGGACCTGGCACCTCTGCCGACGCACCGGCGCCGACTGCGGCGGTGGCCTCTTCGCCCGCTTGGTCACGCTGATAGCCCGCAACTGTACCATCACCGACAACATCGCCAGCCGCACGCAGTGGTACAGCGACGGCGGCGGGATTTACCTCTGGGATCTGAGTGCCGGTAGCCGCATCGAGAACGTCACCGTGTCCGACAACAGGGCCACCAGCGATGGCGGTGAAGGAGGCGGGATACTGCTCGTTGACGGCCACGGCGTCACCATTGTGCACAGCACGCTGGAAGGGAACAGCGCCTCTGCCGGGGGCGGCGGGATGGCCATTAGTGATCCCGACTATAGCGCCGTGGTCATTGAGGACACTGCCTTCATCAGCAACACCACCCCCGGCGGCGTCAACGTTGATGAGGATGGTGGAGGACTGAAGGCTACATTGAGCCTGGAGGGCGAGGCGTTGCGGATGGATCGGGTGCAGATGCAGGGGAACCAGGCCGGGAGCCAGGGCGCAGCCATTTACCTGAGCAAGGTAGGAGGTGGCCTGACGACCGCCCGCCTGACCAACCTGCTGTTGACGGGCAACCGCACCGGTTCGATGGCGGCCACCGACTCGGAGCTGGCGGTGGTTCGGG
>CAZXAF010000243.1:0-2658 GCA_964638905.1 uncultured Dehalococcoidia bacterium | reverse complement strand
CGGCGACGTGGTGAAGGTGGACACCCGCAGCGGCGAATACCTGGAGAGGGCCAGCGGTCGATGACCGAGATCTATTCGGTACAACAGGTTGCCACCTACGTGCGTGAGCTCCTGGAGACCGATGTCCATTTAGCCGACCTCTGGGTGGAGGGAGAGGTCTCCAACCTCGCGCGCTCGGCGGCCGGCCACACCTACTTCACCCTCAAGGACGAGTCGGCGCAGCTTCGCTGCGTGATGTTTCGCCGCCAGCACGCCGGCACGCCTTTCGAGGATGGCATACAAGTGACCGCCCACGGCCGCATCTCCTTCTTCGAGCGGCGGGGCGAACTGCAACTGAACATCGATTTCGTCCAGCCGGCGGGCGTCGGCATCTGGCAGGCCCAGCTCGAGCGGTTGAAGGCCCAACTCGAGGAGGAGGGGCTGTTCGAGCCCTCGCGCAAGCGGCCCATCCCCTCCTTCCCGCGGCGCATCGGCGTGGTCACCTCTCCCACCGGCGCCGTCTTCCACGACATCTGCAACATCATCGGGCGCCGCTGGCCCCTAACGGAGATCGTCCTCGCACCGACGCCCGTGCAGGGAGACGAGGCGGCGCCGACTATTGTGAAAGCCCTGTCCAGGCTGAATGATGAATCCGATATCGACGTGATCATCGTTGCCCGCGGCGGTGGTTCCCTGGAGGAACTGTGGCCGTTCAATGAGGAGATAGTGGCGCGGGCCATCTACGCCAGCCGCATACCGGTCGTATCGGCTGTGGGCCACGAGACGGACTACACCATCGCCGACTACGTGGCCGACCTGCGGGCTTCCACCCCTTCGGCGGCAGCCGAGCTGGTGGTGCCCGACCGAAGGGAGATCTCGCGGCAGCTCAGGGGCTCTATGATCACCCTCGCGGGATGGATGGCTGGCCAGGTGGCCGGTCAGCGAGCGGGAGTGGAGCAGCTGTCGCTCCGCCTGCGTCGCGGTATCCCCGACGTGGACAAGGAGAGGGAGCGACTGGCCGTCCTGCTGCGCGGCGCTCACTCAGCGATATCCCAGACCCTGAACGGCCATCGGGAGCGCCTGAAGGCCTATGCCCTCCAGCTTCGCTCCCTGGAGCCCAGGGGAACGCTGGCCCGCGGCTATGCCCTCGTGCAACGGCGGGCCGATGGCCAGGTGGTGTGCAGCGTGAGCCAGATCAAGGGCCGCGACCGCCTGAACGTAGAGGTGGCCGACGGCCGATTTCCGGCGGAGGTGTCGAGGCAGTATGGCTTCTAAGAAGGCCGACAAGAGCTTCGAGAAGGTCTTCCGTCGCCTGGAGGAGACGGTAGCCAAGCTGGAGGAGGGTGGCCTGCCCCTGGAGGAAGCCCTGGCCCTCTATGAGGAAGGGATGCGCCTGGCCCAGAGCTGCCAGGAGCTTCTCGATCAGGCGGAGCTGCGCATCAGTCGTCTGCAAGAGGTCTTCGCTGCCTACCGCGGCGACGCCTCGCGGGGGCCGCAGGAGGACGAGGAGCCCATCTATGCCCTCGAGGACGAGGAGGACGCGCCCCTTGCTGAAGGCTGACCTCCACACCCACACCTACTTCTCGCCCGACGCCCTCACATCGCCCGAGAAATACGTGCGGACCTGCCTTAGGCGGAGGATCAACTGCGTAGCCGTCACCGATCACAACGCTATCGCTGGTGCCCTTGCCGTCCACAAGCTGGCAACCTTCAAGGTGATCATCGGCGAGGAAGTGGAGAGCCGGGAGGGCGAGATCATCGGCCTCTTCCTTCAGGAGGAGGTGCCGGACGGCCTCAGCGCCGAGGAGACGGTGGAGCGCATCAAGGGGCAGGGCGGTTTGGTCTGCGTACCGCATCCGTTCGACCGATTCCGCGGCGAGCACCTGGCGGAGGCTGCCCTCATGCGTATACTGCCACAGGTGGATATCATCGAAGCGTTCAACGCCCGCACCACGCGGCAGGCCGACAACGAGCGGGCGGCTCGTTTCGCTGAGGAGCACGGCCTGGCGGCCTCAGCGGGCAGCGACGCTCACTCGCCGCGAGAGCTGGGGCGGGCCTGTGTGGAGATGCCCGACTTCGAGGGGCCGCGGGAGTTCGTCCAGGCTCTGCGGGAGGGGCGCATCGTTGGGCGGTTGTCCAGCCCCCTGGTGCACCTCTGGAGTCGCTGGGCCTGGCTGCGACGCCGCCTGGGCTGGCGGCCGATAGGATAGAGGCAGGATCGTGCTGCGTATCGGCTGGTTCTCCACCGGGCGCGATGAAGCCGCCTGTCAGCTTCTGGAGGCGGCCTGGCAGGCCATCCAGGCGGGCGGGCTGAAGGCCCGCATCGTCGTTGTCTTCAGCAATCGAGAGCGGGGAGAGAATCCGGCCAGCGATCGCTTCTTCGATCTGGTGGAAGGCTACGGCATACCCCTGGTGTGTCTGTCATCCAGGCGCTTTCGCCAGGAGCGAGACGCATCGCCCGCTCGTGTCGGCGAGCCGCTGCCCGCCTGGCGAGCGGAGTACGATCGAGCGGTGATCGGCGTGCTGGAGCCCCATCCCTTCGACCTTGGCGTGCTCGCCGGCTATATGCTGATCTTCACGGAAGTGGCCTGTCGGCGCTACAATCTTCTTAACCTACATCCGGCGGCGCCGGGCGGGCCGGCTGGCACCTGGCAGGAGGTCATCTGGCAGCTCATGGAG
>CAZXAF010000242.1:0-2674 GCA_964638905.1 uncultured Dehalococcoidia bacterium | reverse complement strand
GCAACCACCACCTGATAGCCGCCGCGAGCGGTCAGCCAGAATACGAGACCGGAGAGGGCGAGGAACATGAAGTCCAGCCCAAGGCGCTCCCACGGAAGGGGCCTGTTTCGCTTCACCTGCACTCGCGAACTCACGAAGCTGGACCGCGACGCATCCCGCCAGGCTGGAGCAAGGACCGTCAGCAAGGCCAGGAGCAGACCGGTAACCGCAGCCAGGCCACCCCACGCCAGGGTGGAGGTCCGACCGCTGCCGAAGCCCCACGTGCCGAACGCTACTCTGATCGTCAGGCTGGCGAGGCCCAGGCCCAGCGCACTACCACTCAGGCCGATGAACGCGGCCTCGACGGACGCCAGCCGCAGGATGGCAGCAGTCGACGCGCCGCGCAGGCGCAGCAGGGCCTGTTCGCGCCTCCTCGACATGCTCCCCGAGGAGATCAGCACCGCTGTCAACAATCCCGCCAGGACAATTCCCGGAAGGCCAAGGAAAACGAATAATACCTCCGCGTACAGGGAGTCCGAGCGGGCCACATCGAGCCTCGCGGCCAGGTTGTCCCCCACAAGGGCAGCGCCCGCGAGCCTCGTCTCGTAGTTGCGCGCGAGTCGCTCCACCTTGGTGAAAGCGCTGCCCGGATCGGAGGGGAGATCGTGGACCAGCAAGACGTGCAACTGAGTGTGCAGCGACTCCGGCGCCAATTGGCCAACCGGGTCGAAGAGCTCCTGCCATTGATCCAGAGGCATGAGCAGGACGTTGTCCGGGGGCGCCTGAGGCGCGGAGCCGCCGGGGACACCAACCGCCTGAAACAGAGAGTCTGCCAGGGGAAGGTCCACTATGGAGTCAACCTTGACCTCCACAGGAGGCAGGCCTGGTCGCTTGATGGAGACGGAGGAGCCGGGTTCCGCGTGCAGGTTCGCCGCCGTCTGCTGGGCGAGCAGAACCTCCCCCTGCCCCACAAGGTCGCGGATTTCGGCGGGAAAAGCGCTGCGGTAGCCGGGCTGGAGCCCGAGCACTTTGCCCGGCCCTGTGACCTGCACCGTTCCCCCTTCGCTAGCTTCGAAGCCCGGCGTGTCGAAGTAGCCAACTTCGGAGAGGCTGGTGTAGCCGGGTGACCGAGCGAGCTCAGCTATCGCCTGTTGCGGGTCCGTTCCCGGCGCCAGTTGCACCTGCCAGTCGACAGCAACATCAGCGATCGCCTGACGGGTCATGCCCTCCCGCGTGAAGGCGAAGAAGCCAGTCAGATTCGCCAGAAGAGCAACGGAGACGGCGATACCGGCAATCACGCCGGCCAGTCTTACCCAGCGTTGCCTCAGGAGCCCCAGCACCCAGATCAGGTAGAGCACGCCACACCAGTTTTCAGATAGCCGTCATTCATCTCCCAAAGAATGTCCATTCGTTCCGCCACTCGTCGGTCGTGGGTGGCGATTATGATTGCTGCTCCTGTCCCCACCAGCGAATCCAGCAGGGCGGTGAGCACTTCATTCGCGGTGATCGAGTCCAACTGGCCCGTTGGCTCATCGGCGAGGAGCAGGGCCGGCCGGGCGGCCACGGCCCGGGCGATAGCAACTCGCTGTGCCTGCCCAGCCGAGATCTCTTCGGGCAGCTTGTCGCGCAGATGGGCCACGCCGAATCTCGCGAGGGCCGCGGCCGCGAGCGGGGTCGCGTCTCTCACCGCCATGCCCTGAAGCAGCAACGGAAAATGGACATTCTCTATCAGGGAAAGGGGAGGAAGGAGACTGGGGCCCTGAAATACGTCCACGATCTTGGCGGGCCTCAGACCTTCGCGGGGACCGAGAGCCGGCCAGGAGAGGCTCCCAGCGCTTGGGAAGTCAATCCCTCCCAGCAGGTGCAGCAGCGTAGATTTCCCGCTGCCACTGGGGCCGACCAGCGCTATACGGTCACGGGGGTAGACCGCGCACGATGCCTCTCGCACTGCCTCGGTGCCCGTGCTCCCTGAGCCGAAGCGGCGAGATACTCCCAGCGCGACCACGAGCGGCTCAGTCATCCTCCAGCCTTCCATCGACCAGGCGAAGTACCCTGTCTGCCGCCGCGGCCACCGCCTGACTGTGAGTGACGATCAGGTTCGCGCCGCCGTTGCGCGCACGGTCGCCCAGGAGATCCAGGAGGTGCGCCTCGTTGGCCGCGTCAACCTCGCCGGTCGGCTCGTCGGCAAGCAAGACAGCCGGCTCATTGATCAGGGCCAGCGCCAGACCCGCCCGCGCCAGTTCGCCCCCCGAGAGCTGCGCAGGGAGCGCGTGGGCGCGCGCTGCCAGTCCAACCGCGTTCAGAGCCGCCGCCACATCGACTCGACGTCTGCGGCCGCCAGCCAGACAGATTGCCATCTTGAGGTTGTCGGCGACGCAGAGGTGATCCAGGAGGTTTCCGGACTGGACCAGGATGCCCACATGTCGTGCCCGCAGGGCGGCCCGCTCCGCTTCGGGGCGGCGCGTCATCCGCTCTCCCATAACGCCCACCCAGCCAGCATCAGGCTCATCGAGGCCGGCCAGGCAGTTGATCAGCGTCGACTTGCCGCTCCCTGATGGCCCGACTATGGCGACGGTCTCGCCGAGGAAGACCGAGAGCGACACGCCGCGCAGGGCCAGCGTCTCATCCTCGCTCGCGTGGTAGAAGCGGTAGAGGTCGTGTGCCTCCAGGCACGCCGCTATGGGGTCCATTTGAA
>CAZXAF010000241.1:0-2677 GCA_964638905.1 uncultured Dehalococcoidia bacterium | reverse complement strand
GGCCACCCTGGAGGCCATCGCCTTCCAGACGCGCGACGTCATCGAAACGATGGAGGGCGAGTGCGGCCTGTCGCTCCCCGAGCTGCGGGTGGACGGCGGCGCCGCCGCCAACGACCTGCTGATGCAGATCCAGGCCGACATCCTCGGCCGGGAGGTCATCCGACCGGCGGTTACGGAGACCACCGCCCTGGGCGCCGCCTACCTGGCCGGCCTGGCCGTGGGCTTCTGGAAGGGCCAGGACGAGCTGGCCAGCAGGTGGCGGGTGGACAAGCGCTTCCAGCCGCGCATGGAAGCCAGCCAGCGCGAGGAGCTGTACCAGGGCTGGAAAAGGGCGGTCGAGCGGGCCAAGGGCTGGGCCAGCGAGTAGCCCACAACCGGTTCACTGTCGGCGGGCGGGAGACTTTCGCCCATCCCAAGGGTTGATGGTCACTGGCCAAATAGTACGACGCTACTGGTCCCCCCTTGGAGGCAGACCTGAAGGTCTGCAGCTACGAAACGGCGAGCGGCCAGCGTCGTAGTAGCTGCAGGGCTTTAGCCCTGCCCTGTGTCGAGGCATTCTGTCCATGACCATAAACCCGCGGCTTCTCTGAATCGAAAGATGGTGCTGCGGGATTCATCCCGCAGGCTGACAAGCTCACCGCCCCCTTCTGTGGCAATAGGCCCTGCCGAATGCTACACTGGATATAGCCATGGCTGACCGCATGCTCGTCCGCGAATTGCAGGCTATCGTCGGCACTGATGGCGTTATCCACATGCCCGAGGACCTCCTGGTCTACGAATACGACGCCACCATCGAGCGGGGCCTCCCCGAGGTTGTCGTCCTTCCCACCAGCGCCGAGCAGGTCGCCCAGGTAGTGAAGCTGGCCGGTCGTCACGACCTGCCGATCGTCGCCCGCGGAGCAGGCACCGGCCTGAGCGGTGGCGCCATCCCCGCCGCCGGCGGGATCATGCTGGTGACCACTCGCCTGAAGCGCATCCTGAAGATCGACGCGGAGAACCGAACAGCGGTCGTCGAGCCAGGCCTGGTGAACCTGGACCTCAGCACTGCCCTGAGCCCCTACGGCCTCTACTACGCCCCCGATCCCTCCAGCCAGAAGGCCTGCACCCTGGGCGGCAACGTGGCCGAGAACGCCGGCGGCCCCCACTGTCTGGCCTACGGCGTCACCACCAACCACGTGCTGGGGCTGGAGGTAGTCCTCGCCGACGGGCAGATCGTCTGGCTGGGGGGTAAGACCGCCGACCGGCCGGGCTACGACCTGCGCAGCCTGGTGATCGGCTCCGAGGGCACCCTGGCTATCGTCACCAAGATCATCGTGCGGCTTCTGCCCCTGCCGGAGGCTACGGTCACCCTCCTGGCCATCTTCAACGAGATGGAGCAGGCCAGCCAGACCGTCTCCACCATCATCGGCAAGGGAATTCTGCCCGCCGCTTTGGAGATGATCGACAAGGTGACCATGCAGGCAGTGGAGGAGGCCGTGCACGCCGGCTACCCGCCCGACGCCGAGGCCGTCCTCCTCATCGAGGTCGAGGGCCGACGGGACGCCCTGGCGCAGGAAACGGAAGCCTTACGAGCTATCTGCGAGAGCGCCGGCGCGCGCGAGGTGCGAATCGGCTTCACCCCCGGCGAGCGAGAGGCCCTGTGGGCCGGCCGAAAGGGGGCTCTGGGAGCCCTCGGCCGCCTGGCTCCCAGCTACTACATCCTCGATGGCACAGTGCCTCGCACCAAGCTGCCCCAAGTACTGCGGGGCGTCTACCAGGTCGGCGACAAGTACGGATTCCCCATCGCCAACGTCTTCCATGCCGGCGATGGCAACCTCCACCCCAACATCGCCTTCGATGAGTCCCAGCCCGGCCAGGCAGAGAAGGTGCTGGCGGCGGGAGCGGAGATAATGCGCCTCTGCGTCGATGCCGGCGGCACGATCACCGGCGAGCACGGGGTGGGCATGGAGAAGCGCCACTTCATGCGCTGGATCTTCACGGACGACGACCTGGAGGCCATGAAGCGCATTCAGGTGGCCTTTGCGTCGGGCCAGCGGTTCAACCCTGGGAAGATATTCCCCACCGACGACGGTGAGGACGCTTCCTCCCAGCGAGCGGTCCGCCGCTCCCTTGGGCCCGACGCCTACGTCTAGGCTGCAAGAGGAAAACGTCTTGGTAGAGGAAAGTCTTCTCCACAGCCTGCTGGAGTCCACACTCGATAGCCAGCGCGTCTTCCCCCGCGAGGAGGCGACCAGCTACGCAGTGGATGGCATCATCCCCCAGGTCATGGCCATGCCGGTGACGGTGGAAGAGGTGGCGGAGGTGATGCGCCTGGCCAGCCGAGAAGGCGCGGCGGTCATCCCCTGGGGCGGCGGCGTGTCCATGAGCCTGGGCAACACCCCCCGCCGCTACGACATCGCCCTCTGTCTGTCCCGCCTGAACGAGGTGACGGAATACGAGCCCGCTGACCTCACGGTCACCGTCCAGGCTGGCAAGACCCTGGCCGATTTCCAGCGCCACCTCGCCGAGCACGACCAGTTTCTGGCCCTCGACCCGCCATCAGGGCAGGAGGCCACCATCGGCGGCATACTGGCCGTCAACGCCTCCGGCCCCTCGCGCCACGCTTACGGCACCGCCCGCGACCTGATCCTGGGGATGCGCGCCGTGCAGGCCGACGGCCGCATCATCAAGGCCGGCG
>CAZXAF010000240.1:0-2706 GCA_964638905.1 uncultured Dehalococcoidia bacterium | reverse complement strand
TCGACACCGACGTCATCATCCCGGCGCGCTACCTCAACCTGAACACGGCGGAGGAACTGGCCCCCCACTGCATGGAAGACATCGACGCCGAGTTCGCTCAGCGCGTGCAGCGGGGCGACGTGATCGTGGCCGACACCAACTTCGGCTGCGGCTCCTCGCGCGAGCACGCGCCGCTGGCCATCAAGGGGGCGGGCGTGAGCTGCGTCGTCGCCAAGAGCTTCGCCCGCATCTTCTATCGGAATGCTATCAACGTCGGCCTGCCCATCCTGGAGTGCCCCGAAGCCGTCGACGCCAGCGAGGCGGGCGACGAGCTGGTGGCGGAGCTGGAGACGGGCACCATCCGCAACCTGACAAGGGGCAGCGAGTTCAAGGCTAAGCCCTACCCCCAGTTCATGCTGGAGCTGATACAGGCGGGCGGGCTGGTGGAGCATACGAAGCGCAGGCTGGCAGGCGAGAAACGGTGAGCGAGGCCAACGGGAGCGAACCGCCATGAGCGTGTTTAAGCAAGCACTCGACCGGCTGAGGAAAGTGGGGACGAAGGTCGAGGACGAGCTCTACGAGTGGGCGGACCAGGAGGAAGAGGAGGAGCCGGTGCGGGGGACGCTGTTCACCGCGCTTCAGGGGTTCCTGACCCTCTGGAAGACGAGCGAGGCAACGGTGTTCGAGAGGGTGCTGGGGCTGCTGGGCTTCGGCGGCCTGCTCTGGCTTATTATCGGCGACCTCGGCCTCGGCATCAGGCACAGGCTGGTGCGAGGGGTGGCAGCGGCCTTCGCCGCCGTCTGGTTCATCCCGGGGCTGATAGCGTCCGTGGCCACCGTGGTCTACAGCCTGGGACCGGTGCACCTGAAGCATTGGCGCACCTATCCCGTATTCCTGGCGTTCGCCGCCGGCGGCCTGATCGCATTCAGGGCAGTGTTCGGAGAGGTGGGCAGAGAGCAAGCGCAAGCTCTCCGACGCGGCCGCCGCCGTGGCAGGGAGACGTAGTCATGTGCCCCGGCTCACGGCCGTTGGCGGCGTCGCTCTACGACCGGCCTCTATGCTACACTTTCCAGCAAACGGAGCTCATCCTGAGCAAAAAGAAGAGAACCCTCGAAGGGAAGGTGTGAATGTACAAGATAGCTGTAATCCCCGGCGACGGAACGGGCGGAGAAGTGGTGCGCGAGGGCCTGAAGGTGCTGGAAGCGGCCGCCCAGGCTGGCGGCTTTCGCTACGACACCACCACCTATGACTTCGGCGGCGACCGCTACCTGCGGACGGGCGAGGCCCTGCCCGACTCAGCCCTCGAGGAGCTGCGGGGCTTCGACGCCATCTACCTGGGCGCCATCGGCCACCCGGACGTGCCGCCGGGGCCCCTAGAGGTGGGCATCCTGCTGCGTATCCGCTTCGGGCTGGACCAGTACATCAACCTTCGTCCGGTGAAGCTCTACCCTAATGTCGACTGCCCTCTCAAGGACAAGGGCCCGGAAGACATCGATTTCGTTGTGGTTCGAGAGAACACCGAAGGGCTGTACACGGGCATGGGCGGCGTCCAGTACAAGGGGACGCCGCAGGAGGTCTCCACCCAGATCCATTGCACCACCCGTTTCGGCGCCGAGCGAGCGATCCGCTACGCCTTCGAGTTGACCCGTAAGCGCAACAAGATGAAGCAGCTACACCTGGTGGCCAAGACCAACGTCCTGACCTACGTTCACGATACCTGGTGGCGGGCTTTCTGTGAGGTGGGCGACGCCGACTATCCGGACATCAAGCGGGAGTACGCCCACGTCGATGCCTGCTGCATGTGGTTCGTCAAGAACCCGGAGTGGTTCGACGTGATCGTGGTGGATAACATGTTCGGCGATATCATCACCGACCTGGGAGCAATGATCCAGGGGGGCATGGGCGTGGCGGCGGGGGGGAACATCAACCCCAACGGCGTCTCCATGTTCGAGCCCATCGGCGGCAGCGCGCCGAAGTACACGGGCCAGAACGTCATCTGCCCGCTGGCAGCGATCGCCGCCGTCCAGATGATGCTGGAGGTAATCGGGGAGGAGAAAGCCGCCGACCGCGTCGAGAAGGCGATCATCAAGGCCCTGAGCAGCGGCAAGATCAAGTCGCTGGGCGCCGGCCGGATGGGCATGGGCACGTCCGAGGTCGGCGACCTGGTGGCGTCGCTGGTGTAGAGCGCGGGAAGGGGCGGTGGAAGCGGCTGGAGGTGAACGAAGATGACGCGTGTGGAACTATACGACACCACTCTTCGTGACGGCACGCAGATGGAGGGCATCTCGCTGTCCGTGGAGGACAAGCTGAAGATCGCCCGCAAGCTGGACGAGCTGGGCGTGCACTACATCGAGGGGGGCTGGCCGGGCTCCAACCCCAAGGACGCCGAGTTCTTCGTGCGGGCCCAGTCGCTCAACCTCTCCCACGCCAAGCTGGTCGCCTTCGGCTCCACCCGCCGCGCCGATAGCAAGGCGGACAAGGACCCCAACATCCGCGCCCTGATCGACGCCCGCACGCCGGTGGTCACCCTGGTGGGCAAGGCCAGCGACATGCAGGTGCGCGAGATCCTGGAGACAACCCTGGATGAGAACCTGGAGATGCTCTCCGACTCCATCCGCTACCTGAAGTCGCACGGCCTCACCGTCTTCCTGGACGCCGAGCACTACTTCGACGGCTTCTACTCCGACCACCGCTACACCATCAAGTGCCTCCAGTCGGCGGCCGAGG
>CAZXAF010000239.1:0-2711 GCA_964638905.1 uncultured Dehalococcoidia bacterium | reverse complement strand
AAGAGGAGTACTCCCGCCCTGCCAACTTCGTGGATGTCCTGCGCAACTTCCCCGGTCTCACCCTCGTCTTCGCCCACATGGCCCGCGGCTATCTGGAGGAGGCGATGGAGATCGTGGAGACTTACCCCAACGTCTATTTCGATACCAGCTTCGTCATCGAGGGGACGCTCCCCTCTCACCTGCTGTCGGACGAGGAGGCGGTGGCCATGATCCGCCGCGCCGGCTGTCAGCGTGTGCTGTTCGGCTCCGACTGGCCCTGGTCCCATTCCATCAAGGACGCTCAGCGTCTCGATGGCCTGCCCCTCACCGCCGAGGAGAAACGCCTCATTTTCTACGAGAACGCCCAGCGTGTGCTGGGCCTGTAAGGGACTGAGCACCTGGGGCGTGCGCAGCTACCGCAGAAGCTCCTGCGCCTCCGCCTGGACGATGCGATAGACCTCCGACAGCGGCCTGCCGCTGGCCTCCGCCAGCCGCCGACAGACCTCGTACTCGGGCGCCGCTTGCGGTGGCTCTCCAGGCAGGCGCTTCACCTTCACCACCGCCGGCCCCAGGCTGGACTCGAACTCCAGCACCTCCCGTTCGGCCTCCCGCCGCCGCACCTCTCGCAGTCGCACCCCCAGGGTGGACGTCTCCCGCAGGATCAGGGAGACGATGGCCTCCTCTGCTTCCAGCGGGCAGAGGACGGATAGGATCACTCCCGGGCGGCCCTTCTTCATCTGGACAGGCGTGAGCCAGACATCGGCGGCGCCGCTGGCGAACAGCCGCTCCTGCACGTAGCCCAGGATCTCCGGGCTCATGTCGTCGATGTTGGTCTCCGTCAGGAGCATGAGCCGTCCGCCCTCCTCCACGGTCGTGCCCAGCCACAGGCGGAGCACGTTGGGCCAGCCGGCGCTGTCTCGGCTGCCGGCGCCGTAGCCCACGCCCACCACGCTCATCGCTGGCCGCTGGAAGCGAGCGAGGGTGGTGATGATCGCAGCGCCGGTGGGCGTCAGGAGCTCTCGCTCTTCCCCGCCTTGGGGGCCGACCGTGGGGGCTCCCACCGAGGCCACAAGCTGCAGGGTGGCCGGCGCTGGCAGGGGCAGGGCACCTCCGACGCTGTCTGTCCTGCCGCTGCCCAGGGCCAGAGGCGAGGCGAACAGCTCCTCCACCGCCAGCAGCCGCAGGCCGGCCACGGCCCCCATCACGTCCACAATGGCGTCCACTGCCCCGACCTCGTGGAGGTGGGCTTTGGCCAGAGGCAGGCCGTGCACCTTGGCCTCCGCCTCTGCCAGACGGCGGAAGATGGCCGCTCCCTTCTCCTTGTCGGCGGGAGGAAGACCGCTGGTCTCGATGATGCTCAGGATGTCGGCCAGCCTTCGCGGCGGCTGTTTCTTGGCCACCGTCACCCTCACCTGAGCGGCGGCCAGGCCCGCCCGCTGCACCCTGCGGGCGCTCAGCCGATAGCCTGTCAGCGGCAGTTTGGCCAGTTCCGCTCTCAGGCCGTCCAGGGGCAGGCCGGCGTCTACCAGGGCGCCCAGGATCATGTCGCCGCTGGCGCCGGAGAAACAGTCCAGATAGGCAATCCTAGCCATCGTTCGATGGTTCAGGAGGGGACTTGAGGGCCTTCCTCAGGGGAAGGTATCCTTCAATCGCTGCGCCTGCGCCTCAGCGATCTGAACAATGAGATCGCTGCTTGTTCTGCCCATGATCCAAGCGATCTGGAGGCTGCCTCGAGCCGGGCCCTGCCTGAAGACGATCATGTCGCTGGTGAGGGACTCCTCCGGCGGCTCCTCTTCGGCTGCGGGCTTGACCTTGATCCGCAGCCAGAGCATCTCGTCTACCCAGTTAGGGCTGACCAGTTCCTCCACGTCAACCCCTTGGTCGGCACCGAGGACGGAAGCCCAATCGGTGACGCCAGCGGCCTCCACCGCGTCGTCAAACGAGGCGCTGGCACCATCCTCGCTGCTGTAGAGGCTGGACGTGCTGTTGACCAGGAGGAGGCCCATTCGGTCCATGACCTCCGGGCTGGATTGATAGGTGACATCGTAGCCCAGGATCCGCCCCCATTCCTCCAGCAGAGCTAACCGCTGCGCGCTGTCCTCGCTGGTAGCCGCCGACACGTCATTGGTCACGAAACGGTCATCCGCCTGAATCACCCCTTGGGGCAGGTCATCCAGTTGGAGCACTAGCTGCTCGAGCTGCGCTTCCACTTCGCCCGTCACTGGAGTGGGCGTCACCGTGCCTTCGCCGGTCGCCGGAGTGGGCGTCACCCCGCCTTCGTCGTCACCGTTGCAGCCCACACCAGCAACCAGGCCGAAGGCCGCTGCTATTAGCAGGCTACCCACCGCCAGCCAAAGCCTTGTCACCACGCTATGCCTCCCTTCGATCCTTGCGCTCTTGCCAGGCCAGGCGGTTAATCATCGCCGCCAGGTAGCCGGCACCGAAGCCGTTGTCGATGTTGACCACCGCTACGCCGGGAGCGCAGCTATTGAGCATAGCCAGCAAGGGAGCAAGCCCCTGGAAGCTGGCGCCGTAGCCCATCGATGTGGGCACGGCGATGACCGGCGCCGCCACCAGGCCGCCCACCACGCTGGGCAGCGCTCCTTCCATGCCCGCCACCACTACTATCACATTCGACTCCTGAAGGACGGCCAGATGACCCAGGAGGCGATGCAGCCCAGCTACTCCCACGTCGTATATGCGCTCCGCCCGGCTGCCCACGAGTTCCGCAG
>CAZXAF010000238.1:0-2714 GCA_964638905.1 uncultured Dehalococcoidia bacterium | reverse complement strand
GCCTCGCCGTAGCCGGGGACGTACACGCGGGTGCCCAGCGGGATGACATTGGGGTCCACGGCCACGATGCCGCGGCGGACCTGCACCCCCGTGGCGGCGATGCCATACCAGGGGTTATCGGGCGAGCGGCCGCAACTGGCTGGCCTGTACCAGGTGGCGTACATCTCCAGCGAGTAGTTGTAGCGCAGGGGGCCCTGGGGCGTCTCCACCAGGTTCACCGGCCTCGTCCCCTGGGCGATGAGCTGATCGCTGGGCGGCTGCTCCCACTCGCTTAGCAGCTCTCGCTCGGTCTCCTGGCCGTCTTCATATACCACCCGGTACTCGCGTTGGCTCAGGCCGTCGGCGCCTTCTTGCAGGATCAGATATCGACCCATGTCCATGGTGGGGTCGTCCTGATACACGATGGCGCGGGGGATGGCCTCTTCCACCGTCTCTAGCTCCTCCTGGACTCGAACGACGCGGATGGCCAGGCCACCCTCTACGGGGGTATCCAGTGCAGGCTCCACTCGGTCAGAGGCGCTCAGTGAAACCCCGGCTTCGTCCAGGACCTCGCCCACAGTGGCCTGGCGGGTATGGATGGTTGTGCTCTCACCGCCGACCGAGAGGTACAGTTCCCTGGCATGATAGATGTAGATGTGAGTCCCAGCGGACACCAGGCTCCCGGCCGGTGGGAATAGGTAGTCGCCGGGCTTGATGACGATGCCCTTCTCGGTCAGCACCTCGCTGACCGTAGAGCCGGCAGAAACCGTGCTCGCGCTCAGACCATCCTCGTGGAGGACGAGAGGCACACCATCGGTTATGGGTTCGATGTTCGCGGAGGCGATGGTGAAGATGTCGTCATCGTCATGGGCGGCGATGGAGATCATGTCATCTTGGCCAACGGCGGCGATGCCGATCCTTTCGTCATCGCTGCTGTCGGTGATCATGCCGTCTAGATCAACGCTGGGAGCGAAGGCGAGCTCAGGGGTGGTCGATCGCTTTTTGCCACCTGGGTGGCCCGCGAGGAACAGGAGTGACACGCCGCCCGCCACGAGGAGAATAAGGAAAAAGTGGAGGATACGGCGGGGGTTCAGGGAAAGGGCTCGCGGAAGGTTGATGCCCTCAAGTCTTCCTAGGAGCGCATCCTTAGGTAAAAGGACCGCTCGGGATGGCTCTTCGAGCAATACGTTCCTCTCTATTTGATTGGGCGTGCCCGGTGCCCTGGCTAAAGCGGCCGTGCACCTGCTGTCGATCTTGCCCGTAGGCTTGCTCTCGACAGCCTGCTCCAACCAGGTTGACCTGCGGCACCCGAAACTTACTACTTACCGCTGCTTCCTTCCGGACCTGACGGGGTTCGTAGCGTTTCGCTGCGCAGGGCCAGGTTATCAACGCTACTTATCGAGGGCAGTCCCCGCGGTGCCAAGACCTCGAGCAGGAATTCGACCCCGCTATAGCGGATTGCGGGTTCAGGGCACCGCTAGCTCCCCGTCTAGCACGGCCGTTGGCCAATGCTACATAAACGGTGTGCTTGTGTCAAGTTGTTTTTCCACAAGTGGATAAACGCTTGAAGGGTTATCGGGCCTATTGTAGAATGAGCCGAGTCTAAAGAAAGGGAAATTACTGTGCATGTTCGCAAGGCGGTGATCCTGGCCGCCGGTTACGGCACTCGCTTCCTGCCCGCCACTAAGGCCATCCCCAAGGAGATGCTGCCCCTGGTGGATAGGCCGGCCATCCAGCACGTGGTGGAGGAGGCGGTCGCGGCTGGCCTGGAGCAGATCATCATGGTGACCGCTGGCGTCAAGCGAGCGGTGGAGGATCATTTCGACCACGACTTCGAGCTGGAGCAATGGCTGGAGCAGAAGGGCAGCAAGCAGCAGGCGGAGGAGATGCGGCGGCTGGCGGAGATGGCCGAGATCGTCTCCGTGCGCCAGAAGGAGCGCCTGGGCATCGGCCACGCCGTGCGCATCACGCGCTCGCTGGTGGGCGACGAGCCGTTCGCTCTCTTCTTCCCCGATGACATCATCGAGAGCGAGGTGCCGGCCATCAAGCAACTGATAGACGTCTTTCATCGGCATGGCGGTAGCGTCCTGGCAGTGCAGCGCCTGCCCCGCGAGGAGCTCCCCCACTACGGCA
Organism: uncultured Dehalococcoidia bacterium; assembly: GCA_964638905.1. Lineage (GTDB taxonomy): Bacteria > Chloroflexota > Dehalococcoidia > SM23-28-2 > SM23-28-2 > SM23-28-2. The sequence continues at coordinate 602 of CAZXAF010000238.1, read as the reverse complement.
TCATCGACCCCAAGCCGGTGGAGGAGAGGGTCTACCAGGTGCTGGGCATCGTGGAGAAGCCATCGGTGGAGGAGGCGCCGTCCGATCTGGCCGTCGTGGGGCGCTACGTGTTCACACCGGCCATCTTCTCTGCCCTGGAGCGCACGGGGAAAGGCGCCGGCGGCGAGATCCAGCTCACCGATGGCATTTCCCGTCTGCTGGGCGAGGAGTCGGTGTTCGCCTGCCAGTACGAGGGGAAGAGATTCGACATAGGGCGGCCTTTGGGCCTGCTGAAGGCTTCGCTGTCGATGGCGATGGCCAGGCCCGAGCTGGGGCCGGAGCTGCGGCGCTACATGCGCGAGCTGCTGGCGGGGGAGGAGAGCCGTGACTGACGACAACAGCCTGCGAGACCGATGGGCGCTCATCCTGGGCGCCTCCAGCGGCATCGGCGCGGCCACTGCCCTGGAGCTGGCCAGGAACGGGATGCACATCTTCGGCGTCCACCTCGACCTGCGGGCCACCCTGCCCAACGCTCAGCGGGTGGTGGCCGAGATCCAGGAGATGGGCCGCGAGGCCATCTTCTTCAACATGAACGCCGCCGACGCCAGGAAGCGAGCCCAGAT
>CAZXAF010000237.1:0-2734 GCA_964638905.1 uncultured Dehalococcoidia bacterium | reverse complement strand
GCCGCCGGTTCCTGATGAGGCTGCCCAACCCCTGCCTGACCCTTATCACCGACCGTCGCCTGTGCCGGGGCCTATCGCTGGAGGAGGCGGTGGCGCGAGCGGTTGGCGGCGGTGTGAACGTGGTGCAACTGCGCGAGAAGGACCTGACGGCGGCCCAGCTCGTCCCTCTGGCCGACCGTCTGCGGGCGATAACGGAGGACACGGCCCTGCTGATCGTGAACACTCATCTCGATGTGGCCCTGGTCTGCGCCGCCGACGGCGTCCACCTGCCGGAGAGAGGCCCGTCGGTGGCCGCGATGCGCCGGCTGGCCGGCGATGGCTTCATCATCGGGCGCTCCGTGCACAGCGCGGAGGAGGCGGTGAGGGCCGAGGAGGAGGGCGCGGACTACGTACAGGTGGGGGCTGTCTTCCCGACTCGCTCCCATCGTGGCCAGCCTGCCGCCGGTCTGGCGTTTCTGAAGAGCGCGGCCGCCAAGGTGACGATCCCCATCGTGGCCGTGGGCGGCATCACCGCCGGGAACGTGGAGCAGGTGATGCGGGCGGGCGCCGAGGGCGCCGCCGTCATCTCCGCCATCCTCGATTCGCCCTCGCCCGGAGCGGCGGCCCGACGGCTGGCCGAAGCGATGGTCGAGGCGGCGGTGTCTGCGCGGAGGGGGAGGGCGTGATCACCGTCACCGTCACCGTCAACGGCGAGAAGCGAGAGATGGAGGGCCCCATTGAACTCATCGCTTTTCTGGAGACCCTGGGAATCAATGCCCGCCATGTGGCCGTGGCCCACAACGGGACGGTGCTCCAGCGCCAGAAGTGGCCGGAGGTTGTCCTTCAGGACGGCGACGTCCTGGAGGTCGTGCGCATGGTAGGCGGGGGCTAAGGAGCGTTCTACATCATGGCAACTCCCGATGTGATCATCGTTGGCGGCGGGGTTATCGGCTGCTCCATCGCCTACTACCTGGCCGAGGCCGGCGTCCGGGTGACCATCCTCGAGCGAGGGGAGGTCGGCGGCGAGGCGTCGGGGGCCTCGGCGGGCCTCCTGGCTCCTGTAGAGGTGTCCCTGGGGTCGGACGCGCTCCACGAGCTCTGCCTGGCCAGTCTGCGGCTGTTTCCCTCCCTGGCGGACAGACTGTCGGGGGAGACGGGAATCGACATCGAGTACCTGCGATCGGGAATCCTGCGGGTGGCCTTCAGCGACGCGGATGTCGACGAGATGCGCCCCCTCGCGGAACGCCAGCAAGCGGTTGACCTGACGGAGTGGGTGGATCGAGACGCGTTGCGCCGCCTGGAGCCGCGGCTGGCATCGACTCGCGGCGGCGTGTACTTTCCCGACCTCTGCCAGGTGAACCCCCATCGGTTGGCCCAGGCCCTGGCCCAGGCGGCGGTCGCTCGCGGCGCTACCCTACGCCAGGGCGTGGCGGTGAGGGGGTTCGTGACCGGCAGTTCGCGGGTGGCCGGCGTGCGCACCAGCGAGGGCAGGCTGACGGCCGGGCAGGTGGTTATCGCTGCCGGCTCTTGGACGGCGGCCCTCGGGCGCGGGTTGGGTGCGGCCCTGCCGGTGCGGCCCATGCGAGGGCAGATGCTGGCCTTCCCCAACTTCTCCTCGCCGATAAGGCACATCGTCTTCTGGCACGATGCCTACCTGGTGCCCAAGGCCAACGGCTTCATCTTCGCCGGGTCGACGGTGGAGGACGTGGGCTTCCGCAGGAACACCACGGCGAAGGGTCTGGCCGGTCTGCGAAGGATGGCCGCCACGCTGGTGCCCAGCCTGGCCCACGCCGAGGTATCCTCGGACTGGGCTGGCCTGCGGCCGGGCTCCCCGGATGGGCTGCCCATGCTTGGGCCTGTGCCCGGCTGGGAAGGGCTGAGCGTGGCCAGCGGCCACTTCCGCAAGGGCATCCTGCTGTCGCCGATCACCGGCCGACTGATGGCCCAACTGCTGACGGAAGGCAGAACGGAGACTTCCCTGGAGCCGTTCAGCCCTGCGCGGTTCAGGAGGGCGTCACCCTGAACTGTAGAGACAAGTCGCGCCTCCAGGTGCTGGGAAGCTACATCCATCCCCGTGTGTGTTTGCAGTAATTGTACTCGTCCAGCGCCTTGAGTGGATTTCGGCCCAGCGCTCTTTCCCCGCCCAATGTCGCGCATTCCCCTTTGACAACCGCCATGAAGCGACAATATAACTCCCCGTTCTTGCCGCATTCCCTTAAGCCAAGGCCGTAGGCTTGTGCAATAGCTCGGTCCCACAGGGGGAAGAAGCGAGGTGCCAAGAGATGCAGGCACTTGGCGGTGCCGACTGGCCCAAGGATGATCTCGAGGTCTTCAAAGACCTTCTTGATCTCTGGCACGAGTTCATCGCCGAACGTCTCTATCGACCTCTGTCTGACAAGCGAGAGCCTGTGACCATGCTTCTTCAGCAGTCTCTCAATATCGGAGAAGTGCTGAGTGTCGAACTTCCTTCTTGCGAACCTGTAGAACGCAGCATTCCAGGTTTGCAGCAGCACCGCTAGGGCCTCCGCCACGCTGAGCGACGTTGCCCTTCTGATGGAGAGGTCGACCAGCTCCGTCGCGGCCCGATAGAAGAGATCGCGCGGCTCGTTTGCCGCAAAGAGGACGCGAGCCTTATCGATTTCCTGGATCGTCGGCATTTCATGCCTCAAGCTTCGCCTCCAGTCTCGATCTGTGGCTCATCTGTGTCCATCTGTGGCCAAATCCCGAACCGCCCCGCTAGCCGCCGCGCCGCCTC
>CAZXAF010000236.1:0-2743 GCA_964638905.1 uncultured Dehalococcoidia bacterium | reverse complement strand
AGGAGGAAACAAAATGCACATTCCAGACGGATACCTTAGTCCGGCGACCTGTGGTGTGATGTACGCCGCCGCAGCGCCTTTCTGGTACAAGGCAGCGAAGAAAGTCAAAGAGGCTCTCACCAGCAAAACTGTTCCTCTCCTGTCCATCTTCGCCGCCTTTTCCTTCACCATCATGATGTTCAACGCCCCGGTGCCCGACGGAACAACGGCCCACGCCGTCGGCGGGACGTTGATAGCCGTCGTCCTGGGACCCTGGGCAGCAACGATCGGGGTCTCCATCGCCCTCCTGATCCAGGCTATCTTCTTCGGCGACGGGGGCATCCTGGCCTTCGGGGCCAATTGCTTCAACATGGCCGTCGTGCTGCCCTTCGTCGGCTACGCCGTCTATCGCGCCATTAGCGGCGATGCTCCCCTCAGTTCTTCGCGCCACTGGATCGGGGCAGCCATTGGCGGCTACGTGGGTATCAACGCCGCGGCCCTGTGCGCGGCCATCGAGTTCGGCCTGCAGCCGGCCCTCTTCCACGCCGCTGACGGGACGCCCCTCTATTGCCCCTACGGCCTCTCGCAGGCTATTCCAGCCATGATGTTCGCCCATCTGACCATAGCGGGCCTGGCGGAGGCGGTGGTCACGGGAGGGGTGGTGACTTTCCTGCAGCGAGCCATGCCATCGCTGATGGAACTGAGGGCCAAAAAGGAGGTAGCAGCATGAAAGGGATCAACAAATTGTGGATTGGCTTAGGGGTACTGGCGCTCCTCTCCCCGTTGGGGCTGTTGGCCTCCGGCACGGCCTGGGGTGAGTGGGGAGCCGACGAGTTCTCCGACATGCTGGGCTACGTCCCGAAGGGGCTGGCCAGGTTCGCCGAGATATGGAGCGCTCCGCTGCCCGATTACACCGTCCCCAGCCTGGGGGATGTGCCGGGCTACATCGCCTCGGCCATCATCGGTATGGCCCTGGTCGTTGTCCTTACCTGGGGGCTGGGGCGGGCTCTGGCCCGGAGAGAGGGCTGAGGTGGCGCGACCCTGGGAATCCTGCGGGAGGTTGGCAACCTCCCGCAGGGATTTCGTCGCCAAGACGCTGGCCGAGCTCACTGAGGCCATCGAGCGGACAGTCTTCGCCACCCGCTACGCCCGCCTCCCTGGCCTCTTGCAGGGCCTTGACCCTCGGGTGAAGGTCATTACCTTCCTGGTGTTTCTCCTCGCCACCGCCATGACACATCGCCTGGAGACCCTGGTGGGTCTCTATCTGCTGACCCTGCTCCTGGCCCTGGCCGCGAGGATTCCCCTGGGTTTCTTCGTCAAGCGGGTCTGGGTCTTCATCCCCCTCTTCGCCGGGGCCATCGCTCTGCCAGCCATCTTCAACTTCATCACGCCGGGGCGAGCGATGGTCACCCTGGTCAGCTTCTCCGAGCCCTGGCGGTGGGGGCCCATCCATCTCCCCGACGAGATCGCCATCACCGAGCAGGGGCTGCGGGGGGCGGCCATCTTCGTCACCCGTGTGGCTACGTCGGTCTCCTTCGCCGTGCTTCTGGTCCTGACCACGGAATGGATGCGGTTGCTCAAAGCGCTCGCGGTGCTCCGCTTCCCCCAGGTTGGCATCCTCATCCTGGGGATGACCTATCGCTACATCTTTCTCTTCTTGCGGGTGGTGGAGGCCATGTTCCTGGCCCGCAGGAGCCGCACGGTGGGGCCCACCCATATCAGGGAGCAGCATCACTGGATCGCCGCCCGGCTGGGTTTCCTTTTGGGCAAATCTTATCACCTGAGCAACGAGGTCTACCTGGCCATGCTCTCCCGGGGCTGGAACGGCCAGGCGCTCCTCCTGGACGATTCCCGCCTGCGGTGGAGGGATGCGGCCTGGAGCGGATTTGTCCTGGGCATAATCCTGCTGATTGGTTTGCGGGAGGTAGTATGGAAATAAATTCGCCGGCCTCTGGGGACAGGTCCAACCTCCCGCTTTTAGAGGAAACCCAGGGGCCTACCGACAAAATCTTCGAGCTCAAGGGAGTCAGTTACAACTATCTGGACGGCGTCTCTGCCCTGCGAGAGATCAACTTCACTGTCACGAGGGGGGAGAGGGTGGCCATCCTGGGGGCCAACGGCTCAGGCAAATCCACGCTGCTCAAGCTCCTGGATGGCCTCTACTTTCCCACGGCGGGTGAGGTCAGGGCCTTCGGAGTGCCCTTGACGGAGAAGATATTTCAGGATGATGCCTACGCCTTCCACCGTCGGGTAGGATTGGTCTTCCAGGACCCCGACGTGCAGCTCTTCTCCCCTACCGTCTGGGACGAGGTGGCCTTCGCTCCCTTGCAACTGGGGTTGCCGAGGGAGGAGGTCGTGGCGCGGGTGGAGGGGGCCCTGGAGGCCCTGAGAATCCAAAGCCTGCGGGACAGGGCACCATACAACCTCAGCGAGGGGGAGAAGAAAAAGGTGACTTTGGCTTCCATCCTTTCCCTCGACCCGGAGGTGTGGCTGTTGGACGAGCCAACGGCCAACCTGGACCCCCGCACCCGGGGTTGGGCGATTGACTTCCTCCTCTCGCTGGCCGAGCGGGGGAAGACGCTTGTGGTGGCCACCCACGATCTGGAAATCGCCGACATCGTGGCCCGGCAGGCCTACGTCCTGGGGGAAGACCACCGCCTGGCAGCTCGGGGTTTTCCCCACGAGATACTGGCCGATGATGAGCTGCTGCTGCGCACCAACCTCATCCACCAGCACCGTCACCTCCACGCCGGAGCTGAGCACC
>CAZXAF010000235.1:0-2749 GCA_964638905.1 uncultured Dehalococcoidia bacterium | reverse complement strand
CCAACCTCCAGCCCTACCATCTGAAGATGCCCTCCGCCTCCATCGGCCGGGTCAAAGCCTTCTACGGCAACTTCGGCGTTTTGGTCAAAGCCTACACCTACATCAGGATGCTGGGGTCTGAGGGCTTGAGGCAGGTCAGTGAGGACGCGGTGTTGGCCGCCAACTACCTGCTGGCCAGGCTCAAGGAGGTCTATCCACTGCCCTACGACCGCAGTTGCATGCACGAGTTCGTGCTGTCGGGGCCCTTGCCGCAAGCTCCCGACGTCCACACGCTGGACATCGCCAAGCGGTTGATGGACTACGGTTTCCACCCGCCCACCGTCTACTTCCCCCTCATCGTGCCAGAGGCCCTGATGATCGAGCCTACCGAGACCGAGAGCAAAGAGACCCTGGACGCCTTCGCCGAGGCCATGCTCAAAATCGCCGAGGAAGCCCAGGAGAACCCCGACCTCCTGCACGAAGCGCCTCAAACTACCCCCGTCACGCGGCTTGATGAGGTCAGGGCGGCCAGGCATCCGAAGTTGCGCTGGAAGCCCAAGTAGATTGGCAAAAGTTCTTTTGACCTTCCCCCCGCTATGGAGGGGCGTCCCTTCGGGCTGAGCCTCAGGACGAAGCCTCGCCCCGATCTCGTAGCCAAGCTGCCTTTAGACAGGGCGGGGACGCCCTTTGGTAGCAGTTCACGCCCTTTGGTAGCAGTTCACACCTTTTGGTAGCAGTTTTAGCAGACGAGGTCAGAGCGGCCAGGCATCCGAAGTTGCGGTGGGAGCCTAAGGCGAAACTGGAACTGGAAGAGTGAGCCGTAAGTTGCCAGTGGAAATGAAACATGGTATAATTGCGCAGACCAACGCATTTTGCCATAAGAATATCTCGCGTCGAACTTGAGAACAGAGCCAGGAGGTGGAACGATGAAACTGGAAGACTACTTTGATTTTCTGTCGCCTGACGACATTCGCTTGAAGGGACACCGCATCGGCATTGACGACGTGCTTTACTACTACCTGGAAGGGTACACGCCCGAGGAGATTGCCGCCAACCTGCCCACCCTGAATCTGGAGCAGATTCACGCCACGATCACCTACTACCTGCATAACCGGGCCGAAGTGGATGCTTATCTCTCGCGTCTGGCGGCCTGGCGTGAACAGCGCTACCGCGAATGGGAGGCCAATCCCTCACCTGTTGTGCAACGGTTGCGCACGCTTAAAGCCCAGCGGGAGAGAGAACAGGTAGTGACCGCATGAAGGTGCGTTTCCTGCTGGACGAGAACTTGTCTCCTCGGCTCAAAGCGGCCTTGCTTCGCTTGAATCCTGCTATTGACGTGGTACGCCTGGGAGACCCGGGTGCGCCGCAGTTGGGAATACCTGACCCGGATGTGCTACGCTACCTGGAGGTATCACAGCGAGTGCTGGTCACTTCGAACCGAAAGAGTATGCCCGTTCACGTTGAAGCCCACTGGGCGGCAAGTGGGCACCTGTGGGGACTGTTCTGGGTTCGTCCGAGGACACCGATAGGCCGTCTGGCGCAAACGCTCTTCCTGGTCTGGGAAGCCAGCGAAGCCGAAGAATGGATAGATTGGCTGGATTGGATTCCGTTCTAATGTTAACGTGAATCATGAAACATCATTGCGCCTCACGCATTGCGTTTCATTCACGAATTCCCCCCTTGCCCGGTAGAAATCTACCCCGGCAAGGGGGTGTTTTTCTGAAATACACCAGGGCCAGGGGAACTGACAAGGAGGAACAGCCATGCGTGCACTGCTGCTTGATGGAAAGCTGAGATTAGTAGAAGACTACCCCACGCCAGAGCCGTCACCAGGCGAGGCACTCATCCGCGTGAACGTGGCCGGGGTGTGCAACACCGACCTGGAGCTGGTGAAGGGATACCACCAGTTCCGAGGTGTCCCCGGCCACGAGTTCGTGGGCGTGGTCGAGCGGGCGCCGGGGGCGGAGGCATGGGAAGGCCGCCGCGTGGTGGGCGAGATCAACGTTGCTTGCGGCGATTGTCCGACCTGCCGGGCCAACCGCCCTACCCATTGCCCCAATCGTACCACGCTGGGCATCAGAGACCGCGACGGAGCTTTCGCTGAGTATCTGACCTTGCCCATCACAAACCTCCATCCCGTGCCTGACGCCATCTCAGACGAGGTCGCTGCCTTCACCGAGCCGCTGGCCGCTGCCTGTGAGATCGTCCAGCAGGTGCACGTGCGCCCCACAGACCGCGTCATCGTCGTGGGTGACGGCAAGCTGGGGCTGCTCTGCGCCCAGGTGTTGGCTCTCACGGGCTGCCATCTGACCGTGGTGGGGCATCATCGGGAGAAACTGGAGATCGTGGCGCGGCAAGGCATCGCCACAGCGCTGGGTGATGCCGATGTCGAAGGAGGGGCCGACGTCGTCGTCGAGGCGACCGGTCATCCGGGAGGATACGCAGCCGCGCGGCGACTCGTCCGCCACCAGGGCACCGTCGTGCTGAAATCCACCTACCACGCCCCCCCTCAATCCCCCCCAACTCTGGGGGGGAAGTTCCAAAAACCGCTAGACGCGGATCTGACAATGGTCGTGGTGGATGAGATCACGCTGATCGGCTCGCGCTGCGGGCCGTTCGCCCCCGCGCTGCGACTACTGGAGCGCGGACTGGTGAAGGTCACCCCTCTGATCCAGGCTCGCTACACCTTCTCCGAGGTACTCACCGCCTTCGAGCGGGCAGCCCAGCCTGGAACGCTAAAAGTGTTGGTAGCGCCGGAGGCTTGACAGGG
>CAZXAF010000234.1:0-2804 GCA_964638905.1 uncultured Dehalococcoidia bacterium | reverse complement strand
GACATCTGCCGCAGGAGGTAGGAATGGCCCCCGACATGGAGCTTGAGCCAAGATACTCAACGAGGGAGATACCGGGCAGGTGCATCAAATGCTTGGCCGAGGAGAAATACCGGGATTGCTTCAGGCAACTTCTGAAGGGTGGACGTGAAAGCGAAGAGCTCAGAGAAACGTATGAAGCTCTCGTGTCCCTCCTGAAGTCTCCTGAGCTCCAGAAGCTGCGCGATGAGTCTGAGAGGCATCTTGCCGAGGGCCGGGACGTCAGGGTAGTGTTGCATCTGGGCGAGGGGGAACCCAGGTACGAGATAAAGATAAGTCAGCAATCGAAAGAGGGGGCGTGAATTGAAAATCGCTGCCGTTTCTGACGATGGAGTGCGTATCAGCCAGCACTTCGGCAGAGCATCCTATTATGTGGTTCTGACGGTCGAAGAGGGCAAGATCGTCGACAGCGAGACGCGCTCCAAGGCCGGCCACCACACCTTCGTCGCCCAGGAGCACCCCAGGCTAGGCCCCGGCGAGAGGCACGGCTACGACCCTGGCTCTCAGGCCAAGCATCAGAGTATGGCGGAGACCATCGCTGACTGCGAGGTGCTCATTGCCGGCGGCATGGGCTGGGGAGCCTACGAGAGCCTCAGGGGCTACGGCGTACGCCCGATCATCACCGATGTCGACGATATCCGCGAGGCGGTCCGCCGATACGCAGAGGGAAACCTGCCCGACCTTATGGAGCGCCTGCACTGACCGAACTGCAAGAGCCAGCATTGGGATGGCACAGCATGAAGATCCTGGATGATGTGATAGCGACCCTCGGGGAAGATGCGCCGGTGCGGGACGTGCGGGTCGGGCCGTTCTGGACCGCTGTTTGCAGCCGGGGATGCGGCCTGGCCTCAACGGTGGGGCCGGAGGTGCACGAGCACGGCGCCGTCCACGTGGGCGAGGCCGGGAGGCTGGCCGGCAGAAGCGCACTGGAGTTGACCGAACTGGCCCACTCGGAGAGCACGCTAGAGGCAGGCATCGGCCTGGCGGCCATCAACTCCCTGCTGGACGTGGATGAGGCGCGGTGTGTGGAGCTCAACGCCGCCGAGCTGCTGATCGACCGCGGCCGGGGCAAGAGGGTGGCATTGGTGGGCCACTTCCCCTTCGTACCAGCCCTGCGCCAGGCAGCCGAACGACTGTGGGTGATCGAGCTCCATGCGCAGCCGGGGGACGTGGGCGCGGAGGAGGCGGAGGCCATCCTGCCACAAGTGGACATCGCCGCCATCACCGGCAGCGCCTTCATCAACCACACTATGGAACGACTGCTAAGCCTGTGCCTGCCCCCAACCCTGGTCGTTGTCCTCGGCCCGAGCACGCCTCTGTCGCCCGTCCTGTTCGACTACGGCGTGGACGTCATCTCGGGCACACGGGTGACCGATCCAGTGCTAGCCTTGCGCTGCCTGAGCGAGGGGGCTACCTTCCGACAGATGCAGGGCGTGCGCCTGCTCACGATGCAGCGCGCAGAGAGGAAGCTAACTGGCAAGTGAGCTCGATTATCTACGGCCCGGTGCCATCGTGGCGGCTGGGCCGATCGTTGGGTGTGGATCTACTGCCCGGCGACGGCAAGACCTGCTCTTTCGACTGCATCTACTGTCAGTTGGGGAGAACAGCGCGGCGGCTGGCAGTGCGGGCTGAGTTCGTCTCTCTGAGTGCCCTGGCGCGAGAACTGGAGGGAGCCAGGAACGCACCGGCTGACTACGTCACGTTCTCGGGAATGGGCGAACCCACTCTGGCCAGCAACCTGGGAGACGCCCTGCGATTGGCCCGGGATGTGCTGGGCCTGCCGACTGCGGTGCTCACCAACTCTTCGCTCATGGCAAGGGAGGACGTGCGCCGCGAGCTGGCCTGCGCCGACGTGGTGGTTGCCAAGCTGGATGCCCCCGATGAGCGGCTATTCCGGCGGATCAACCGGCCGGTGGCGCCCATCTCCCTGACCGAAATCGTGGAGTCTATCGAGCTCTTCAGGACAGCGTACACGGGAAAGCTGGCGCTTCAGATCATGTTCGTTGAGGCCAACCGAGACGCCGCAGGCAGAATGGCGGCCGTCGCTGCCAGGCTTTCGCCCGACGAGGTGCAGATCAACACTCCCCTGCGGCCGTGCCCGGTCGCGCCCCTGACCGCGGATGAGATCGGTGCGATACGCGAGGAGTTCCGCACGCTTCCAAACGTAGTCACGGTGTACGACGCCGTCAGGCCTGAAGTGACGCCCATCGATGTGGTAGAGACACGCCGACGGAGGCCGGAGACCTAGGCCAGGGCCTCTGGCCGGAGTGACATGGAACTGAAAGGAGGGATCATGGATGAAGCTCAGACAAAAAGAAACGGATTTGAGCCGACCATAGTGGGGTTCTTCTGCAACTGGTGCTCCTACGCGGGTGCCGACGTGGCAGGCACCGCTCGGATGCAGTACCCGTCGAACCTGAGGATAGTGAGGGTGATGTGCTCGGGCAGAGTAGACGAACGGCTCGTCCTGAAGGCGTTCGCACTGGGCGCAGATGGGGTCCTGGTCTGCGGCTGTCACCCGGGAGACTGCCACTATCAGAGAGGCAATCTGAGCGCCAGGAGGAGGGTCACAGGCTTGAAGCCTTTCCTCGAAGCTGTGGGAGTCGGCGGCGGCAGGCTCAGGCTGGAATGGATCTCGGCCTCCGACGGGCCGAAGGTGGTGAGAACCGTCACCGGTTTCGTCGAGACCCTCAAGCAGCTCGGGCCGAGCCCGTTCAGGAGGGCAGCATCGTGAATCTGCAATATGTGCCGACGATATGTCCCTACTG
>CAZXAF010000233.1:0-2804 GCA_964638905.1 uncultured Dehalococcoidia bacterium | reverse complement strand
ATCCCCTTCCTGGCCCTCATCGAGCACACCAACTTCATCGAGCGCTCCCACTACGGTGGCCTGCACGTGGCCTATCTCTCCAACTACCTGGAGGAAGCTTCGCCCCTCCTCCAGATGGGGGTCGACGAGCTGTGCGACCTCTACTTCCCCCACCTGAAGCGCATCAACCCGGCGTTTTCGCCGGACTGGGTGGCCGACCGCTGGCTCTTCCGAGGGCCATTCGCCCAGCCGATCATCGCCACCGACTACTCGCTCTCCATCCCCGAGCACCGCACTCCCATCGACGGTCTGTATCTGGCCACTATGAGCCAGATCTACCCCGAGGACCGCGGCCAGAACTATGGCATCCGTCTGGGAGAGAAGGTGGCGGCGATGGTCGCCACCGACCTTGAACAAGCGCGGGGCAGCAGTCTATGATTAGTGAAGCGATCCACAATCTCTCCTAGGCTAGAAAGGCTTGTCCCTTGACCGACACGACCAAGAGCCCGCCGGAGTTGGAGCAACTCCTGACCGACCTTGAACCCCAGGACGCTGACCTGTTGGCCGCCCTTCACCGCATTCAGGAGGCCTACGGCTACGTGCCGCGCAAGGCCATCCCCCTTCTGGCCGAAAAGCTGCGCATGACCCCCGCCATGGTCTACGGCGCCATCACTTTCTACTCCGAGTTCCGCCTCGAGCCGCCCGCCCGTACGACTATCTCCTGGTGCAGCGGGCCCGCCTGTCGCCTTAAGGGCGGAGAGAACATCCGGCGGGCGCTGGAGGCTGTGCTGGGCATCGGCCTGGAGGAGAGCACCGACGACAAGGCTGTGGGCCTTCACCTCCACCAGTGCGATGGCACCTGCGCCCTGGCGCCCCTCATCCGCCTGGACGGCCACCCCACCGGCCCTCTGACCGTCAGCGAGGTCATCAAGCTCGCCCGCGCGCTGAAGGAAAAGGGAGGCTAGCCCCGGCATGAGCGCCTACCAGGAGCTGCGCCAGAAGGCGGAGGAAGCCTGGCAAGCAGTGGAGAGCCCCCCGCGGCTGCGCATATCAGTGGGGATCGCCACCTGCAGCCGGGCTGTCGGCGCCAACGAGACGCTGGAGGCCATCCGCCAGGAGGTGTCCCGCCGCGGCCTGGAGGCGGACGTAGCCATCACTGGCTGCTGGGGACTCTGCTACGCCGAGCCGATAGTGGAGATCGCCAAGCCCGACGGCTCCCGCATCCTCTACCAAAAGGTTTCCGCCGAGCGGGTGCCTCAACTCGTCGAGGAGGCGCTGGCATCCGCACGGGGAGTGTGCCGAGAGCTGGCCCTGGCCACGCTTTCGTCCCAGCCTGTGGATGGCGTGCCGTCCCTCTCATCTCTCGACTTCATGGCCGTGCAGGAAGCGCGCCGCCTCATGGCCAACTGCGGCATCATCGATCCCGAAGACATCGACCACTACATCGCCCGCGGCGGCTACGAGGGCCTGGCCAAGGCCCTGGACATGCCCCAGGAGGACGTCCTCTGGGAGATCTCTGACGCCGGCGCCGGGCTGTGGGGACGGGGCGGTGCCGCCTTTCCTACCGCTCGCAAGTGGGAGTTCCTGCGAGACGCCAGGAGCGAGCCCAAGTACATGATCGGCAACGCCGATGAGGGCGACCCAGGCTCGTTCGTCAACCGTACCCTCATGGAGAGCGACCCTCACTCTATCATCGAAGGGATGACCATCGGCGCCTACGCTACCGGCGCCAGCTACGGCTACATCTACCTCCGCGAGGAGTACCCACTGTGTCTGGAGCGCATGGAGTTGGCCCTGCGTCAGGCGCGAGAGCGAGGCCTATTGGGCCAGAACATCCTGGGCAGCGGCTTCTCCTACGACATGGAGGTCGTGCGGGGGGCTGGCAGCTACGTCTGCGGCGAGGAGACGGGCCTCATTGCCTCCGTCGAAGACAGGCGCGGAATGCCCAAGATCCGCCCACCCTTTCCCGCTCAGTCGGGGGTGTTCGGCAAGCCCACCAACGTCAACAACGTGGAGACCTACGCCAATGTGCCCCTCATCCTCCGCCATGGGGCCGTCTGGTACGCCTCCCTAGGCAGCGAAGAGAATAACGGCACCAAAATGTTCAGCCTCTCGGGGCACATCCAGCGCGTGGGTGTGTTGGAGGTACCCTTCGGAACGCCGCTGCGACGGCTGGTCTACGAGGCCGGCGGCGGCCCCCCCGAGGGACGCTCCCTCAAGGCCATCCAGCCGGGCGGGCCCTTGGGGGGCATCATCCATGCCAGGGATGTGGACCTGCCCCTGGAGCCCGAACCCTTCCGACAGAAGGGCGCCCTGCTGGGCAGCGGCGGCCTGGTCATCTTCGACGACTCCGCCTGCATCGTCGACATGTGCCTGTACTTCGAGTGGTTCGCCGAGGACGAGTCCTGCGGCCGCTGCACCACCTGCCGTATCGGCACCCAGCGGCTGGTGGAGATCATCCGGCGCATCTCCAACGGCGACGGCCGCCCTTCGGACATCGACCTCCTGCGCCTCCTGGGCGACAACATGCGCTACGCTAACTGCGCCCACGGCCAGGCCGCTCCCACCGCCGTGATGAACAGCCTGGAGGCCTTCCTGGAGGAGTTCCAGGAACACATCGAGGGGAAGCGCTGTCCGGCCAAGGTCTGCCGCGGCCTCGTCCGCTACGAGATCGTGGGCAAGAGCCCCGGCCTCCCCGAAGCGGCGGCCATCTGTCCCACTGCCGCCATCGTCGTCCACAGCGACGGCCGCTACACCATCGACCAGGGGCTGTGCATCAAGTGCGATGCCTGCCGCGAGCTGGCGCCGGAGGCGGTGCAAGTGGT
>CAZXAF010000232.1:0-2804 GCA_964638905.1 uncultured Dehalococcoidia bacterium | reverse complement strand
CGGCCACCAGCCGCGCCCCGTACTCCGATACCTTGGCCACGCCTCCGTTGCTGAAATGCAGCAGGCCCTCGTTTTGGCAACGGCTGCAGATGAAAGCGGCGTAAGCCTCCAGGTTCTCTTGCGTACGGTCGATCTGGAAGTCGAAGTCAGCCTTGACCTTGAACAGCTCCCAGAAGTCCTCGTCGTACTGAGCCAGCATGTGATAGAGGACGTTGTCGCCGGTAACGATGATCTTCTCCTCTACGGGGATGGTCTGGGGCCTCAGACCGTAAGGAGGCAGAAAGCCTAATTGTTCAAAGGGCTCTTCCAGCCTCGCCTCTTTGGTCTTTATCATCCGCTTCAACGCTTCCCACACGCCCGGGTTGAGCAGCAGGTCGCGGATATTGAGAATCAGGTAACCGCCGTTGGCCACGTGCACCGCGCCAGGCTTGAGCATGGTATGGTCGCTGACGTAGGTGCCCATGATGGCGCGGCGCTCGACCTTGCCGAAAAGGTTGCCCCAGGTGGGGTTGGGCTCGATGACGACTGGGGGACCCTCGGCGCCGCTGTTGTCCACGAAGACGTTCACCTGAAAAGCCAGTGCTGGGTCCCTCTCCGGAGATGGTTGGTAAGGGGGAGTGGGGGTAGCCTCTTCCTTCTCTTGGAAAAGGCCGATGTTGCCCAGAGTGAAGTCGCGCAGGCTCTCCAGGTAGCAGATCGCATCGGGGAAGTCGCGGTATTGGGCCAAGAGCTCCTGGAAGGGGTGCTCCAGGGCCACCTCGGCCGCCCGGCGCTCCAGGGCCTGTATTCTCTCCATCGCCTCCTTCTGCACGGCCCCTAGCCGCTTGATGGTCTCCCCGACCTTCCGCATGAGGTCTGTCTGCCGCTCCTCGATGCTCTTCCTCTCTGCCTCAGGCAGCGCGGCAAACTCCTGAGGCTCCATGGGCCGTTCCTCCACCAGCGGGATGAGGTTCACGCCTGTGGGCGAGAGCTGGATGAGGAAGCCGGCTGCCCTCGCCTCCGCCTCGAGGCTCTGCAAGAGCTCTCGATGGGCGGTCTGGCCCTCCTCTACCAGAGCTTGCCGTTGCTTTTGATACTCCTCGCTCCCCAAGGCTCTACCGATTTCGGCCCTAATAGTTGCCAGGAGTTCCTCCACTTGGTCCCGCAAGACCTTGCCCCTACCAGCGGGGAGACGCACGGTCTGGGGGCTGCCAGAGTCCGCCAGGTTGTCGACGTAGCACCAATCGTCGGGGAGATAGCTTTCCGTCTGTTGCTTGCGCCTTTCCACAGCCTTTTCTACGTAGGACTTGATAGCCGAGGCCTTGCCGGTGCCGGTGAGGCCGGTTACGAAGATGTTGTAGCCCGGGCGGTGCACCGCTAGGCCGAACTCCAGAGAGTCCATGGCCCTGTCCTGGCCTATGAAATCTTCCAAGGGGACCAGTTCATCGGTGCATTGAAAGCGGAAGACAGCCGGATCGCACTGCCAGCGCAGTTGCTCCACCGGGACGCGATATCTGTCGGCATCGCTCATGGTTGCTCCTCTGCGATACTGACTCACTCTGTCGGCAGGTGAAAGCTACGCTTGCGGCAGGCAGGTTGTCAAGGGCCGCTCCAGACCGCATGGCATGTCGGGACGGGACGATGGTCCGGCAAGCATGGCGAGAGAAGCCATGCCAGCATCATAAGCTTGACATGACATGGCGCGGGAAGTAGCATCACTTCGCCTGCTCCACCGCCTAGCTGCGGGCACGACCCTAGAATGAGCAATTCGAACTCCAAGTCGCAAGTCGCGCCTAATGCCTATGAGATGGCGATAGCCCAGTTGAACTCCGTCGCTGACCGCCTTGGGCTGGACGAGGGAATGCGGCGGCTCCTTAGCATGCCCAAGCGGGAGATCACAGCCAACTTCCCCGTTCGCATGGACGACGGTTCCACCCAGGTCTTCACCGGCTACCGGGTTCAGCATAACCTGGCACGCGGTCCGGCCAAGGGGGGAATCCGATACCACCCGGCCGTCACCCTGGATGACGTGAGAGCCCTGGCCATGCTGATGACCTGGAAAACGGCCGTGGCAAACATCCCATATGGCGGCGCGAAGGGTGGTGTGATCGTCGACCCCAAGAAGCTAACCGATCGCGAACTGGAGAACCTCACCCGCCGCTACGCCACCGAGATCAGCATCCTCATTGGCCTAGAAGGGGACATCCCCGCGCCAGACATGGGCACGGATGAGCGGATCATGGCCTGGATCATGGATACCATCAGCATGCACCGAGGCTACTCTGTCCCCGGCGTTGTCACCGGCAAGCCTATCAGCGTCGGCGGTACGGCCGGCCGCATGGAGGCCACCGGACGCGGGCTCCTATACATCATCCAAGAGACCACGGCCTATCGCGGCCTCAGCGGCGATGGCCTTACCGTGGCGGTCCAGGGTTTTGGCAACGTCGGCGCTGTCGCCGCCAGGCTGCTTTACCGCGCCGGCTACAAAGTCGTCGCCGTCACCGATGCCTCCGGTGGCGTATACAATGACGGGGGCCTCGACCCCGATGCGCTCCTGCAGCATAAGCGGGTCGCGGGTCAGTTGCTGGGCGCTCCTTTCGGCGATCGCATCAGTAATGAGGAATTGCTGACCCTGCCTGTGGACATCCTCATTCCGGCCGCCGTCGGGGGCCAGATCACCGCACGTAATGCCGCCAAGATACGGGCGAAAATCATTGTTGAGGGGGCCAACGGCCCCACGAGCCCTGAGGCCGACGCCATTCTCGAGGGCAACGGGGTTCTCGTTGTGCCCGATATCCTTGCCAACGCCGGTGGCGTCATCGTCT
>CAZXAF010000231.1:449-2814 GCA_964638905.1 uncultured Dehalococcoidia bacterium | reverse complement strand
AGTGCTGGTAGCCAGCCGCCGCCAGCGCGCCCTCGGCCCAGAGGTACATGTCGGCGGCCAGATCAGCGTCGGGCGGAGGCAGGCGGCCGTGGGCCACGTCGTCAGCCAGGGGGGTGCCCTCCTCCAGCGTCAGGGCGTACAGCGACAGGTGGTCGGGCCGCAGGGCGACGGCTTCCCTCACGCTGTCCTGCCAGGCGGTCATTGTCTGGCGGGGTAGGCCGTAGATCAGGTCCAGGTTAACGTTGGCGAAGCCCGCCCGGCGCGCCGTATCAAAGGCCTCGCGGGCCTCCGCCGCCGTGTGGATGCGGCCCAGCGTGGCCAGCTCGTCATCGTGGAAGCTCTGCACGCCCAGGCTCAGGCGATTCACCCCCAGCGAGCGCAGCCGCCGAAGGTAGGGGCAATCGATTGTCCCCGGGTTGGCTTCGAAGGAGGCCTCGGCGTCGGCGGCCGGGCGAAAGCGCTGGCCAAGGGCCGTCATGATGCGCTCCACCTCTGCCAGCGGCAGGAGGCTGGGTGTGCCGCCGCCGAGGAAGACGGTGGCCACGCTCATGTGCTGGGTGGGCTCCCGCCACAGCCCCATCTCGGTGAGCAGAGCGCCGACGTAGGAGGGGATCAGCGACTCCAGCCCAGCGTAGGAGTTGAAGTCGCAGTAGGAGCACTTGGACTGGCAAAAGGGGATGTGGATGTACAGGCTGACGCTTCCCTCGCTCATGATACCCATTGGCATCGTAGCATCGCCCCTGAGGGGCGGCAACGTTGACTTTGCGTAGAGGCCATGCGAAACTCTGATTGTCATGAAAACGTATCTTAAGTCCCATAGCTGCGGCGAATTGCGCGCCGAACACGAAGGCCAGGAGGTAAGCCTGGCCGGCTGGGTGCACCGCCGTCGCGACCACGGCAGCCTCATTTTCATCGACCTGCGCGACAACGACGGGATCGTGCAGGTGGTGTTCAGCCCCAAGGAGGCCCAGGAGGCCCACGCTGTGGCCAGCGAAGTGCGGAGCGAGTACGTGATACAGGTGAGGGGCACGGTGGGGCGGCGGCCCGCGGGCACGGAGAACAGCAACATGGCCACCGGTGAGGTCGAGGTGCGTGCTCAGGGCGCGACCCTTCTCAACCCGTCCAAGACTCCGCCCTTCTACATTAATGAGGAGACGGAGGTTGAGGACCTGCTGCGCCTGCGCTATCGTTTCCTAGACCTTCGGCGGGAGCGCATGCACCGAAACATCATCTTCCGCCACAAGGTGGTGCAGTTCATCAGGAGCTTCCTCAGCGATCGGGACTTCGTGGAGGTGGAGACCCCCATCCTTATCAAGAGCACGCCCGAGGGAGCCCGCGACTACCTGGTGCCCAGCCGCGTCAACCCCGGCCGCTTCTACGCCCTGCCCCAGTCGCCTCAGCAGTTGAAGCAGCTCCTGATGGTGTCTGGCTTCGAGCGCTATTTCCAGATCGCCCGCTGCTTCCGCGACGAGGACCTGCGGGCCGACCGCCAGCCGGAATTCACGCAGTTGGACCTGGAAATGTCGTTCGTCAACGCGGAAGACGTGATGGGAGTGATCGACGGGTTGATGGCTCGGCTGGCGAAAGAAATTTTGGGGCTGGAATTACAACTCCCGCTGCCGCGGATGACCTACGATGAGGCGATGGAGCACTTCGGCCATGATGCGCCGGACCTCCGCTTCGGCCTGGAACTGGTCGAGCTGACGGACCTGGCGAAGGCCTCGGAATTCCAGATTTTCCGCGTAACGGCGGACTCCGGCGGGCGGGTCCGTGGACTGAACGCCAAGGGCGCCGCGGACCGCTACTCGCGCAAGGGGATCGACGAGCTGACGGCCTTCGTCGTGGAGGATTTCGGCGCGAAAGGCCTGGCCTGGTTCAAAGTCGAATCCGACGGAAAACTCGCCTCGCCGATCGCCAAGAATTTTTCCGCCGAGCTGCTGGCCCGGATCGGCCAGCGGATGGCGGCCGAGCCGGGCGATCTGCTGCTGATCGTCGCTGATCAATTCGAGGCGACTTGCAAGGCGCTTTACGCCCTGCGGAAACGACTCGGCGCGGAACTGAAACTCTACGATCCCCGGCAGATGCACTTTTCCTGGGTCGTCGAGTTTCCGATGTTCGCCTACGCCGAGGAGGAAGGCGGTTGGACGGCGATGCACCATCCGTTTACCGCGCCGCGGCGGCAGGATCTCCCCTTGCTGACCGACGATCCGGGCCGCTGCCGCGCCCAGGCCTACGACCTGATCGTCAACGGCTCGGAGGCCGGCGGGGGCACCGTCCGGATCCACGACCAGCAGTTGCAGCAGCAGGTCTTCCGGCTCCTGGGCATCGACGAAGAGACTGCCCGGGACCGATTTGGGTTCCTCCT
>CAZXAF010000231.1:0-439 GCA_964638905.1 uncultured Dehalococcoidia bacterium | reverse complement strand
ATGGCCTGCAGCACCTCGACCACCGTCTTGTCCTCCATGCTGTTTAGCAGGGGGGCAACCTTGGTGGGACTCATGGCGCTGTAAACCGCGATCAGGTTTTTAAAGCGCTTGCTCTGGATGCCCTGCAATACGGCGCCCCGCCCCACGGCGGCATCGCCCTGGGCATCGACCGGCTGGTGATGCTCTTCGGCGGCCTGGACAGCATCCGCGACTGCATTGCCTTCCCGAAAACGCAGCGCGCCACCGATCTGATGACCAGTGCCCCCGGCCGAGTCGATCCCCGGCAATTGCAGGAATTGGGAATCAAGCCCCCATTACCGAAATAACTAGGGGACAGTCCTCTTTCTCTCATCCGTCTTCGTTCCGAAGCTCCAGCTTCGGAACGAGTTTTCTTCAGAGTTCGCCTGTTGACAAAAGCCAAGAAACCGACAAACTGAAG
>CAZXAF010000230.1:0-2815 GCA_964638905.1 uncultured Dehalococcoidia bacterium | reverse complement strand
AGAAGGTGCCGTCGCGGTCGGAGTCCTTGGGGAAGCGCTGGCCCATGAGCCGTCCGAACCGGGTGGAGGTGAGTTGCTCGCGCTCCTTCAGGCCCTGCTTCAGGGCCCAGGATTGATAGGCGAGGTAGAGCTCCCCAGCCCTGGCGATGAGTTCGGGGCCGGTGGCGCAGCGATCCCTCAGGAAGTCAGCGATAGGGTCGGACTCGGCGCGATACTGGTCGGTGGCGGCCCTGACGGACGCTGGTGGGTCCAGGCCACGGCGCTGCCACTCGAGGCAGCCGTCCACCATCCAAGTCAGGATGCCGGGGTACTCGGCTCTGAGGGCATCCTTAAGGTTTCTATCGGCGCGGCCCTCGAAGCACTGGGTGAAGGGGATGAGGCGGATCTTGCGCCAGAAGCCAGTGCTGTCGTCGTTGACGATGGGCTTGTGGTTGACGGCCAGCCAGAACTTGGCGTTGGGGACGAAGGTGAAGAACTCCCCGTGGAGGAAGCGGGCGGTGACGGGGTCCTGCCCGGCAAGCATCTTCATGCGGGCCTCGTTGAGGCGCACGGCCTCATTCAGCTCGCTGGCGGTGACCAGGCGCTTGCCGTAGAGGGCGGCCAGGTCGTTGGGGATGCTGTTGCGGCTGGACATCTCCAGGGTGGAGAAGGGCGTGTTGGCGGCGTAGTCGCCCATGACATCCCGCTGGACGCGCTGGAAGGTGCCCTTGCCGTTGCAGCCGGAGCCCCAGCAGAAGAAGTGGCACTCCTCGTTGGTGAGGCCGGTCAGGCTGTAGGCGCAGGCCCGCCAGATGAAGTCGATAAGCTCATCATCGTCGCCGAAGACCTCGCGCAGGAAGGTGAGCCAGCGCGGACATCGGGCCTCGCGCTCGTAAGGGATGGAGCTGTGCATCGTGATGCGGTCGTCGGGTCGACCCTCACGCAGGGCGCCGGTGCGTAGATTCACTACCCCGTTCGCCACCCCCAGCAGCCAGGGGTCGGCGTCCCAACCCTCGCCGCTGTCGGCGATGGGCGGCTCGGCCTGGGCCAGGGCGAGCGCCGCCTCGAGGCGCATCCGCGATTCGCTGGAGATGGCCCACTTGGCTTCGGCCTTGAGTTCGTCGGGATCGTGAAACAGCCCAGGCGCGGCCTGGTACCGCCATCGCGCCGCCTCTTTAGCCAGACGCACCACCTCCTCGTCGATGTCGGGCTTCCACCAGTGGCCGGCCCAGAGAAGCCAGCGGTTGCGGCGGTGGTCGTATCTCAGTTGGTGGCCATAGAGGCTGGCGAAGACTTCGGCATTGCCGCTATCGGTGCGCGGGAATCTGAGCGGGACAGGCGGGAGACGCTGGCCATTTGACGGCGGGCTGAGGCGTGCGGACACTACCGCCGGATAGTGTGCGCTGGTCGGTGAGCGGCCCCGGCGTTCCCGCCTGGCGACAAAGTGGTCGACGATGGCGCTCAGCTCGTCCTGGGGGAGCGGGGGTCGGCACTGACGCTCGTTGATTGCCTGCAGCAGAGCAGCGAGGGTTTCCCCTGACATCCCCTCGAGCCAGACGCGGCCGGCGTAAGAGACGAGGGCGGTGTGCCTGCCCTCGCCCTCGTGGATGATGCCCCCGAGGGCCGCATACTGGGAGGTGCCACGGCCTTCGTCGCCCAGCGCGAAGCCGAAGGCGGGCAGGACTTCCGCCAGCCATTGGCGAGGGTCATCGACGGTCATGACCTGGCCGTGGTCCGGGCTGAGCGGCTGGTAGGGGCGGTCGCCGATCCTGCTGGGCGGGATCAGGACGTAGCCACCGGCCGCCTTCAGGTCGCCGAGCTTCCTGCCGTCTTCGAGGTAGAGTGGGCCTCCGGGGACTGGGCGTGTGGAGATGACGGCGATGTGCAGGCCGCCTCGAGGTGTCCGTACAACCTCGGTTTCGTTGGGCAGCGCCGTGTCCTGGGCAAGCGCTTCCGCCACGTCTGGCAGGTCGATGTCGATGCGGGCGACCTCGTCGGTTCGCTCAGCCCAGTTGGCGAGTGGCCAGCGCTGCCGCCAGCGTTGGATCGTGCTAGAATTGGGCGAAGCGTCTTTGACGCCATGCTCAAGAAGCGGGTGCTTGCCGGGAGAAGGACAACTGCGGCCTTTAGGACACGCGCAAACGCCGACCTCGTCGGTCCACCACACTGGCAGGAGATACGCGCCCTCGCGGGCGCGTGTCGGGAAGGCCTCGAGCCGGTTCACAGGTGCACCACCCGCCGCAAGATGGTGTAGTTCTGACCTTCAGGCGTGTCCGTGCGGGTTCTGGGGCGACCCCACGAAGGAGTGCACCTGCTCGCCGTCGACGATCATCCGCTACCAGAAGCGCATGTCGGGCCCCCTGCTGGACCGGATCGACATCTTTGCCGACGTGCCGCGGGTGGAGTACGAGAAGCTGGCCGACGAGGCCGTCGGCGAAGCGTCAGAGCAGGTGCGCCAGCGGGTGGAGAAGGCGCGGGCCCGCCAGCGGGAGCGGTTCGCCGGCACCAGGCTGATCTGCAACGCGGAGATGACGCCGCTGGAGGTTAGGGAGTATTGCCAGGGCGCTCTCGAGGATGGTGCCAAGTCGCTTCTGCGGCTGGCCATGAACCAACTGGCGCTATCGGCTCGTTCCTTCCATCGGGTGCTGAAGCTGGCGCGCACGGTCGCCGACCTGGCGGGCTCGGAGGCGATCACGACGCCGCACGTGGCGGAGGCGCTGCAGTATCGACAGCGGGGAAGCGGCTGACGGGGCGCTGCGCCGGATTGTAGGGCCCGCCCCTGGCCGCGACCGCCGGAAGGCGGGAGTACGGGCAGGAGCATCGGGAGGCGTGACAT
>CAZXAF010000229.1:0-2832 GCA_964638905.1 uncultured Dehalococcoidia bacterium | reverse complement strand
TAAACCGCCAGCGAGTTCGCATTGGGGTTCGCATTGTCCACTCGCCGAACCAGCGCCCAGTCAGCAGGCTCCGTGATCACGGCCGTATCCGGGCGTACGGCGATCGATGCGATCATAACGTCCCCCTCCACCGTCCCGGATGGCTTGCTGATCGTTAGGCCCAGCGTACCCGACGGGGCACCTGCCGACGCTCCCCCACGGAAAGTGATCACTGACGCTGAAACCTCGTTGCTGTACACACTCAGCCAGTTCTGAAAGTAGGTTTGCAGCACGTAGTAGTAGGGAGTGCCCAGGACGACGGTATCGTCGGTGTAGTTGGTGGCGGTATATGGGGTTACAGTGGCGATTGTGCTGTACGGCCCGCCGGAGTCGGTGCCCCGCTGCACCTCATAGCCTGTGGCGTAGGTGTCTGCGGTGGGCGTCCAGGCGAGTTGGATGTCGCTGCCGACGACGCTAGCAGTCAGGCCGGTGGGAGGGTCGAGCGTATCAGTGCTGAAGGTGTTGTTGGTGACGTTGAAGACGTCGGTGAAGATGGCGTAGGCCGTCGCTCCCACGATGGCGAGCGCCGCCAAGACCGCCAGGAGCAGGGCTGCTGCCAAGACGCCTGGCGGAAATGTTCGCCTATCAGAAGGCTGGCGGTCGGCCATGCCTCATTGCACCCCCCTGCTGGCGCGCGCCTTCCACGTTTTGCCCGCCTGTATAAACAGCAGGCCGGCAGCGGGCACCACCAAGAACAAGACGAGGCCTTGAATGCTCTTGGCGAAATCGACTATATAGCCCAGGTAGGGGACGTCAAAGACCATCTTGGACACCTGACCGCGTAGCATGACTTCCCGGGGATCGGGCTCGAGGCTGGCGTCGCCCTTGGTCTGGAAGACCCGCTCGCCGTTCTCCTGGCGGATGCTCGCTACGCGGTGGGTGAGGGTGGTGTGGTTTCCCGGGGAGCGATAGGTGATGATGTCGCCCACCTGCAGGTCTTCCACATCGACCGGCCGGGTCAGCAACAGCGACCCGACCTTGACGGTGGGCTCCATGCTACCGCTGTAAATGATGTAATTCTGGTAGCCCAGCAGGTTGGTGGCGGCCACCGTCAGAAGGGAGCCCAGCAACGCCAGGCAAGACGCCAGGGCCAGGTAGGCGACAATGTCTAGCAGCCGCCTCGACCTGACCCAGGCCTTCCATTCTCTGGCCTTAACCTCCGCTGGGGCGACGGAAACTGATCTGCCGCTCAAGGCCGCCTCCTCGCGATGAACGCTACGGACCCGCTGGGCCAGCAGGAATAGCCCCCATTTCCCGGGAGCAACCAGGTTTGGGCAATGTCATCGCCCTACCGTCGTCTAGGCCCCCGAGGTGGAGCCGGGCTTCTCCTGCTAGTCTGGCGCGTCGCAGTCAGCCACTACGGATTGCTGGAGGTCTGCTCAGCCGCGAAGGCGAATGTGGCGGTGGTGGTGAGGCCCTGGAAGGCGTCCCCCGTCGCCGGGGGTAGCTCCACGTTGAAACACAGGGTCTCGTTGGCGCTGGCAGCCAGTGTCCTGTCACCGGTGTCGTCACCTTGAGTCGGGTCACCGATGACATCGGCGCCTGTGGTGCTACCGAGGTCATCAGGCCCGTAGATCACCGCGCCATCGGTATCGAAGCCAGCGTTGGTGCAGGTGGTGACGCCGGTCTTGATGGTCAGATCGAGCTGAGCGGCCAGCGTGTCCTCCGTGGTAGTGCTGGTGACGGCGTAGCGGAGCTCCAGGGAGCCAGCGTTGCTGACCGTGATGGGGTTCGTCACCTGGTCACCGGGCGCCATGTCGCTGAAGGTGACCAGAGCCGTGGTCGGACTGGTCGATATATCCACCGTTCCCGTGGAGAAGACGTTGGCGTCAACGTCTTGGCTGTCCGTCCAAATCGCGTTGCTGGCCACGCCCAGGCTGGCTGCTACCACTCCGATAACAAGTAGCACGACCAGAATGCGCGACAGGTGTGTCATTCTCCTCTGTCCTTCTCCTCTACTACAAAGCAAGCGCCGGCACGGACCGAATCTGCCCGATCTTCGGACCGGCCAACCATACGGAAACAGATGCTAGTAGCAGAGGAATCTCCGTTGAGGATGTAGAGCTTTCATGCCCTGCGTTTTCCCTTCCTTTCCCTCACAGGCGCTAGCGCGGCGTGTGAGCTCGGTATGGGCTTGGCTATGGCATATCCCTTACACCCTATAGACGAGCGACTAGTTTCTACGTTACACTACCTCTCTCGGCCACAAATTCGTTCCCCATTCCGCGCAAATCAGTTCACCAATTATTCACCGTACCTCCACCAGTGACCGTCTCCCCTTGACATGCAAGAACGCATGTTCTATTATCGGCCCTGCCAGCAAGATTCGAGGCGCTGGCCACTCAGACCACGAAAGGGAACCCAACCGTGACTCCAGGATTGGCGGCCATTGTGGCCATTGGAGGTATTAGTGGACGGTCTTGGCAATACGCTGGTGATGGCTCAGGACCTGACCACCGCCGTCTGCGGGGGCTTCAACGCCCTCTACTTTCTCCTGTATCTGCTACGGCGTCAGGAGGCCCTGTCCAGACGCGTCGGGGCCGCTGCCCTGACACTGGTGAACGCCGGGGCTTCGGCGGAGAGCCTCTACCTCTCGGCCTTGTACACCACCTATCGCCTGGGCTGGCGCGGCGACACGCCCTTCCTCTCCCCTTGCCCCTGGCTGCTGGCCCGCTCGCTTCCCTTCCTGGGAACGCTCTTCATCTCCCTGCTGGTGTTGCGCACTCTCAACCATAGAGGCGATCGAAAGGAATGAAAGCGATGTCAGCCCTGGCCCTAGCCATCGAACGCAAA
>CAZXAF010000228.1:0-2838 GCA_964638905.1 uncultured Dehalococcoidia bacterium | reverse complement strand
GGGCGGAGAGAAGAAGGATGAGGCCGCAGGAGCAGCAGTACTTGGCCGTCTCCTCGACGGCCAGAATGAGGGCCAGCAGGCTGCCGCCGCCGCCGTACTCCACCGGGACGCTCAAGCCCAGAAGCCCGGCCTCGCGGAAGACGGCGTAGATGTCCTCCGGGTACTGAGCCTGCTCATCGATCTCGGCGGCGCGAGGCTGCACCCGCTCGCGGGCAATGCGTCGCGCCGTATCGCGGATTAGCTTGTGGGTTTCGGTCAGTTCGTAGGCCACCGCTCGCTCTCCTCCTTGCGAATCTGCGTCGTCCTGGCGGGGCTGACGCTTCAGTTACCGGGCAACCCCCAGTATAGCCCCTGGATTAAGGGTGTTGCTACATCGGCCTGGTACACAGCGAGCGGCCCAGGCGGGACCTGGCGTCGGGCTACTCGACGACCACGGCGGTGCCATACACCAGAACCTCGGCGGCCGAGCCCATTATGTCGGCTGTGCTCATGCGCACCGCCACAACGGCGTTGGCCCCGAGCTTCTCGGCCTCGGCGGTCATCGTGTCTATGGCCTCCTCCCGGCTCGTTTCCAAGAGCTCGGCATAGACCCCAACCTTCCCGCCGACGATGGAGCGGATGCCGGCTTGAATGTCTCGGCCAAGGTGGCGGGCTCGGACTGACTGGCCGCGCACCAAGCCCAGGGTCTTGACTATTTTGCGTCCAGGCACCTCATCGGAGGTGACCACGAGGATCTCACCTTTGGCCATCATGAACCTCCCGGCTGAATTCGTAGCATTGCGGTTCGTCAAGTATACAAGCGCTTTATCTCAAAGACCACTAAAGCTCTACCTGCATTTAACTTCCCTAAGGGCTAATGTGTTTGTATTATTGACGCATCATGGCGGGGGGCTTTGCTCCTTTGCCGAAAGGTTTGGTGTGCAAGCATGGCTTACCGGCCGATAAGCGACTATGGGGTCATCGGCGACATGCACTCGGCCGCTCTGGTGAGCAGAGACGGTTCCATCGACTGGCTCTGCTTCCCTCGCTTCGATTCGCCCAGCGTGTTCGCGGCGATCCTGGACGACAAGCGAGGCGGCTGCTTCGCCATCCGCCCGCTGGGCGAACACCGCTTTTCCCAGGCCTACCTTGCGGACACCAATGTGCTGCTCACCTCCTTCCATACCGACGCAGGCGATGCCACCATCACCGACTTCATGCCGGTGGCCTCCGATGTCTCCGTCTCCGACCACGAGGTCATTCGCATCGTCAGCTGCGAGAGCGGCCGGGTGGTCATAGACTGCCTGTTCCAGCCCCGCCTGGACTACGGGCGCGGGGCCACCCGCCTGACCCCTGCCTCCCGCGGGGTAGTGGCCAGGAATGGCACGGTCTGCCTCGGCCTTGCCTCGCCGGTCCCCTTCGACGTGGGGAACGACACGGCGCGAGCCGCCCTTACCCTCGATTCGGGAGAATCGGCGGCCTTCGTGCTGCGCTGGGGCGAAGAAAACCCGCGACCGCTGGCCGACTATGACATCCACGGCAAGCTGGGGAACACCGAGGCCTACTGGCGGACGGTGGCCAGGGACTGGCACTATTGCGGACGATGGACGAAGGCCGTCAAACGCTCGGGGCTCGCTCTTCACCAGCTCCTGTACGCTCCCACCGGCGCCATCTGTGCCGCCATTACCACCTCCCTGCCTGAATGGGTCAGCAGCCATCGCAACTGGGACTATCGCTATTGCTGGCTGCGGGATGCCGCGCTCACCCTGGACATCTTTCATCGCCTGGGTCACACAGTCGATACGTCCTCCTTCATGACCTGGCTAGGTAGCTCCGCTCTGGCCACGCCGGATATGGTGCAGACCCTCTACGGCATCGGCTATGAGACAGACCTCAAGGAGTACATCCTCGACCACTTCGAGGGCTACATGGGTTCGGGCCCAGTGCGCATCGGCAACGCTTCCGCCCAGAACCTTCAGCTGGACATCTGTGGCGAGGTGCTCCTCGCGTTGGCCTCGTTCTATCGAGCGGGCGGCCACATCAGCGACGCTCTCTGGGCCCTGACGGAGAACCTGGTGGAGGTGGCCATCAACAACTGGCATCTGCCCGACCACAGCATCTGGGAGGTGCGCGGCGAGCGCCGCCACTTTGTCTACTCCAAGGTCATGTGCTGGGTGGCGCTGGACAGGGGCATCCGTCTGGCCAAGGCCCTGGGCAAGGCCGTGGATTTGCAGCGCTGGGAGCGGACTAAGATAGCCATCCACCAGAATGTCCTGGACTGCGGCTGGGACGGAGGGTTGGACTCCTTCGTGCAGTCCTACGGTTCCGATGTGCTGGACGCCAGCCTTCTGTTCATGCCCATGGTCGGCTTTCTGCCCGCCAACGACCCCCGCATGGAGTCGACTATCCTGCGCATCCAGGAGGAGCTATCGGTGAACGGGCTGGTGCGTCGCTACCTGCCCTGGCAGGCGGACGACGGCCTGGGGACGGACGAAGGCGCCTTCACTATGTGCACTTTGTGGCTCATCGGCTGCCTTGTCCAGCTAGGGCGGCTGGACGAGGCCCAGCGCCTGTTCGAGAGGGTGATCTCTCTGGGCAACCACCTGGGACTCTTCTCGGAGATGGTGGATCCCCAGAGCGGGGGGTTCCTCGGCAACTATCCCCAGGCCTTAACGCATATCGCTCTCATCCACACCGCTCGCAACCTCGATCGAGCCCTGCTCCAGGCCGAGTTGGGCAGGGCCGTCAGCTTCTAGCATCCGACGACGCCTTCCGTCCGGCAGGCCGGTGATTGGTCCATTCTCGATGGGTGAGTGGCTTTCGGGCCATCCCGCTGGTTGATGGGCATGGACAATTTGA
>CAZXAF010000227.1:0-2841 GCA_964638905.1 uncultured Dehalococcoidia bacterium | reverse complement strand
CGGCGGCCGAGGCCCTGAAGCTGGACTACATTCCCATTACGCGCGTGGAGAACGCTTGCGCCACGGCCACCGACGCTTTCAGGAACGCCTGCTACGCCGTAGCCGCCGGCATCTACGACATTGTCCTGGCAGTGGGGGTGGAGAAGCTGAAGGACACAGGGTTCGCCGGCCTTACCACCGGGGCACAGTCAGGACCGGGCGTGGAACCGCCCAGTCCGCCACCGGTTCAGTTCGCCCTGGCGGCAACCAGGTACTTCCACACCTACGGTCTGTCCTACGACGAGGGCAAGCGGGTACTTGGGCAGATAGCGGTGAAGAACCACCACGCCGGTTCCCTCCATCCCAAGGCTCACCTGCGCCGAGAGATAACGCTGGAGCAGGTGTTGAAGGCCCCTATGATCGCCTGGCCCCTGGGCCTGTTCGATTGCTGTGGGGTCAGCGACGGCGCCGCTGCTGCCATCATCACCACGCCGGAGAACGCCCGCAAGATGCGGGACGACTATGTGCTGGTGAAAGGCCTGGGCGTCGCCGTGGGTGGTAGGCAGGGGATGCTCAGAGACGACTACGACTTCGTCAGCTTCCCGGAGAACCTTGCCGCTGCCCGCCAGGCATATGACGAGGCAGGCATCACCAACCCTCGACAGGAGATAGACCTGGCCGTAGTCCACGACTGCTTCACGATCACTGAGCTGATCATCTACGAAGACCTGGGCTTCAGCGCCCGGGGCAGGGCCAAGGAGGATGTGGAGTCAGGCGCTTTCAGCCTGGAGGGTGACCTGCCGGTCAATCCGGACGGCGGCCTCAAGTGCTTCGGCCACCCCATCGGTGCCAGCGGCCTGCGCATGATCTACGAAGTCTACAAGCAGATACAGGGCAAGGCCCCCGGCCCGCCCGAGCGCCAGTTGAAGAAAGCGGACATCGGCCTGACGCACAACCTGGGCGGTCGACCAGGGTCGTTTACCTGCTCGGTGGCAATTTTCGGCCGCAGGGACTAGGCCCACCGCGGGAGGTAGACTAGGAGAGCCGTGCAATCATCGCCCTCAGAAAATAGCGCCGCCGACAAAGTGAACGGTTCAGAGGAGGGCTGAGTCCTGGGAGGTCGGGGCTCAGCCTTTTCTTGAATGGGAAGGGCTAGAAGGGAGAAACACACGTCCAATGCTGGAGCTTTTCTTCTTGGGTTCAAGCAACGCTTTCACTCCTGATGGTCGCTACTGGAGTTCGTTCCTGCTCAACGGACGCTACCTGTTCGACGCTCCACCCACCGTTGTCCCTCACCTGAAGCGGCTGAGTGTTCCTGTGACAGATATCCGCGTCATCTTCATCAGCCACTTTCACGGCGACCACTTCCTGGGGATGCCCTTCCTCCTCCTGGATTACCTTCACATGACCCCGCGACAAGAGGACCTGCACATCGTGGGCCCGCCCGGCGTTGAGAAGGTCATTGAGGACGCGACTGAGCTGGCCTTCCCTAACCTCAGTCGGGCCGACTCCGGCTACCAGCGTCACTACATGGAGGTCGACGTTAACCAAGAGCAGACGGTAGACGACCTTCGCTTCCAGGCCTTCCCCATGAAGCACGGTGACGAAAACCTAGAGTCATTCGGGTACAGGGTGCATTTGGACGACAAGGTGGTCGCCTACACGGGCGATGCGGAGTTCAGCGAGGAGTTGTTCGCGCTGGCGGAAGGGGCAGACGTGCTGGTGATGGACTGTAACTACAGCGACGGCAAAGGGCCCTACCACGTGAGCTTCGCCGAGGTGCCAGAGATCAGGAGAAGGCTGCCGCTGTCCACGACCATCATCCTCACTCACATGGAAGCAGAGCTCGACGTCAGCGGCCTGCAGGGGGTGCTGGCGGCTCAGGACTTCGCGGTCTTCCGGTTCCCCTAAGAGAGCCAGAGGGCGAGGGTACTCCCCAGCCATCTCCGCAATATCTACAGGATTTTAGTGTCTAAACCTGCTCCTCGCTATTGCAGCACAGCCCCCTCGTCTTCTCAACCATCCGGCGGCCCGTTTGCCCAGAAGGAAATCGTCGCTATAATGAATGAGCGAAGCGCGAAGTGGGTAGGATAGCTTGGACGACCTAGAGCAATCCCTTAACCGAAACATCCTGATCACCCCGGTGGACTATGTCCTGAACTGGGCCCGCAGGTCTTCCCTGTGGCCGGTCACCTTCGGCCTGGCCTGCTGTGCCATCGAGATGATCGCCACCGCCAGCCCCCGCTATGACATCGCCCGCTTCGGCGCCGAGGTGTTTCGCCCGTCGCCCCGCCAGGCCGACCTGATGATCGTATCGGGCACCGTCACCTGGAAGATGGCGCCGGTGGTGCGCCGCCTCTACCTTCAGATGGCCGAGCCCAAGTGGGTGATCTCCATGGGGAGCTGCGCCAACATCGGCGGGCCGTTTGCCTACGGCTACAGCGTGCTGCCCGGCGTCAGGCTGCTCGTCCCGGTGGACGTCTACGTGCCCGGCTGCCCACCTCGGCCGGAGTCGTTGCTCCAGGGGATAATGCTTCTTCAGAAGAAGATCGACCGCCTGAGCATCAGCGGCGAGCAGGAGCGGGAGGAGCCCAGCGGCGATTTCTCCAGCTACCTGCCGCCGGACGACCCCGTGCGGAAGGAGCTAGAATCGCTCTTCCCACCCTACCCGCCATACAAGCCCTCGCCTGAGCTAGAGAGGTCAGTGGGATAGTGTACGGTCTGGGCATCGCCAAGGGCATGCTGATGACGCTGAGGCACCTGTTTCGGCGGCCTTTCACCATTCAGTACCCCGAGGAGGTGCGCCACGTGCCGCCGCGGGCTCGCACCAACCTCCTCTGGTTCGACGAGCGCTGCACCGGC